>CBFGNE010000450.1:0-4205 GCA_965649995.1 uncultured Mucilaginibacter sp. | reverse complement strand
GCTGCTGCAAACAAAAGAGTATTTAGATTTCCTTAGAGAAACCTGTACCCAAAATGGTACCATGTTGCTTTTTGATGAAGTGATCTCCGGTTTCCGGGTAGGCTTTGAAGCTGCCGCGGCATATTACAATATTCAGCCGGATATCCTTACGTATGGCAAGATCATTGGTGGTGGACTGCCGGTTGGTGCTTACGGTGCATCGGCAGAAGTGATGGATCATATATCGCCGGTTGGCTCGGTTTACCAGGCGGGGACGCTATCAGGCAACCCGGTAGCCATGGCGGCAGGTATCGCACAGCTAAGCGAGTTACTGCAGCCCGGCTTTTACGAGGACCTTCATGCTAAAACCGAAAGTTTTGTAAAAGCGATAGAAGCTTTTATTGCCGAACGCGGTTACGAACTAAAGATCTTTACCATCGGCTCTATATTCTGGTTCGCGTTTACTGATAAGGAAAGTATCAGTACTGCCGACGATATCGACCCGGCAAGCATGCTTAAATTCAAAGCCATGCACCGCGAACTGATCAACCGGGGCATCTATTTAGGGCCATCCGGTTACGAAGTGGGTTTTATATCATCGGCACATACATTAGCCGATTTGGAAACAACAAAAACAGCTATCTTTGATAGCCTTGATATAGTATTTAGCCCCACCCAACCCTCCCCGGAAGGGAGGGCTTAGTAAAGGCTTTTTTATAAACCATTAAAAATAAAGTCTCCCCTACCGGGGGAGATTTAGAGGGGGCTGAAATGAGAAGATCACTTGTTATATTTTATGCCATTATCATTTACGCCCTTGCGGAATTGATGTGGTGGGGGTACATGCTGGTGAACCTGCAGCCCCGGCGTTTCGCCATGATCATGGGCGAAGGCTCGATGTTCGTCATTGTGTTTTTATTAGGCGCGTACCACATGCATGCCTCCGTAAAAAAAGAACGCAAGCTGATGGAGCAGAAAAAGAATTTCCTTTTGTCGGTTACGCACGAGTTGAAATCGCCGCTGGCCTCTATCAAGATCTTGCTGCAAACTATCCAAAAGCGCGATCTAACCAAAGCACAGATCCTCGATTTTATAGATAAATCCTTGCTTGATGTAGAACGTTTGGATGATATGGTGGAGAATATGCTGCTGGCATCAAAAATTGATAACCGCTCTTACAGCTTTCCCAAGGCACAGTTCAACCTTTCAGTATTGGTAGATAGCATTGTAAACCGTTTACAGATAACCAAGTGCGATTGCAACCAGCAGATCATCAATGCCGAGATCGAACCCAAGATAGAGATCACCGGGGATAAGTTTGCGCTTACATCGGTGGTTACCAACCTGGTAGAAAATGCCGTGAAGTATTCAAAGCCGTGCATGGCGGTGGATGTGAAACTTTTCCAGAAAGATGGCAAGGTGTACTTCCAGGTGGCAGACCACGGTATCGGAATATCTGACAGTGAAAAAACACGCATTTTTGACAAATTTTACCGTGTTGGCAGTGAAGACACCCGAAATACCAAGGGAACCGGCCTTGGCTTGTATATTGTAAAGGAAGTACTGGACAAACACCAGGCCAGCATTAGGGTAAAAGATAACCGCCCTGCCGGCAGTGTGTTTGAAGTTGTATTTGCATAATACCTTAAAAAATAGAATGATGCCTAAAAAAAGAATTTTATTAGCCGAAGACGAAGATCATTTGTTGGAAGCCATTAAACTAAACCTGGAGCTGGAAGGTTATAAAGTTTCTACAGCAAATAATGGTAAAAAGGCCCTACAGATATTTAAAGAAGAGCGTTTTAACCTGGTGATATTAGATGTAATGATGCCCGAGATTGACGGCTTTGTGGTTGCAGAAACCATCAGGCTCGAAAATTCCGAGGTGCCTATTATGTTCCTTACTGCCAAAAATACCAACGAGGATAAAATATCGGGCCTTAAAAAAGGAGCAGATGATTACCTGACCAAACCTTTTAACCTGGAAGAGCTTATTTTAAGGGTGAATAACCTGGTAAAACGCAGCCTGAAAGGCGATGAGTTAAAAGAATTTAACAGCTATAAGATCGGCGAAAAAACCATCCACTTCAACTCTTTCGAACTGGTGAACGAGGATGGCAGCATTACCCCGTTAACAAAAAAGGAAACCATGTTGCTGAAGCTTTTGATTGAGCGCCGCAACGAGGCCGTATCGCGCGAGCAGATACTGGAAACCGTTTGGAACTATGATGTGTACCCATCGACCCGTACCATCGATAACTTTATCCTAACCTTCCGTAAGTATTTTGAACCGGACCCTAAAAACCCGGTTTACTTTCACTCCATCCGCGGCGTAGGTTATAAGTTTACCGATCAGCATTAACGCATGTTCACAAAAAGGGCACGCATATTAGTCACCGGTCTTTTTGTGGTACTGCTTTCGGTAGTATTATACATGCATATTTACCCCCTGGCGGCAGTATGCGTAATGTTTATTGTGCTGCTAATTTGGGGTTATTTTAAGCAGGGGCCAATAGTATTGGCGGCTAAGCATTTCCACAACAAGGATTACCGCGGCGCCGAGCGCTTGTTAAGTGAAGTAAGCCGGCCCGAATGGTTGAGCAAACGCAGAAGGGGTTTTTACGAGTTTATTTACGGCGGTATCTGCCTGCAAAAGAAAGAGTATGACGAAGCTGAGCGGCATTACGAAATAGCAGCACAATACCCGCTGCGCAGCGCTAACGACCACGTAGCGGCACTGGTACACGTAGCCAACATAAACGTACGCAACGGCAATTATGAGAAGGCGCGGGCTTACCTGCAGTTGACTGAGAAACATAAAGATAATATAACTGCCAAAATGAAAGACGTGATAGAACGCGTTGAGCAGGAACTAAGGAAACACTAAAATAGAGGCAAGAGGGGAAGAGCCAAGAAGCAAGATATAAGAAGCAAGAGCCGTTGACAGGGATTTCTTGCATCTTTCAGTCCTGATTCTTGATTCTTATTTCTTGTCTCTCTACTAATTATGAGAGATTCGTTATTTATAAAAGCCGCATTTTCAGATTCTACAGAACGCCCGCCGGTATGGATGATGCGCCAGGCAGGCCGTTTTATGCCCGAGTATTGGGAGATCAAAAACAAGTATTCCTTTCTGGAAATGTGCAGAACGCCCGAACTGGCGGCCGATGTTACTATGCTGCCTGTTGACCTGTTGGGCATTGATGCTGCCATCCTGTTCTCGGATATATTGGTTACAGGGGAGGCCATGGGCGGCGACCTGAGCTTTACCCAGGGTGTTGGTCCTAAGTTTGCCAATCCGGTACGTACACAGGCCGATATCGATAACCTGCAAACCAACGTCGGTGATAAACTGCAATACGTGGCTGATGCCATTAAAGTGATACAACAACGCCTCAATGGTAAAATACCGCTGATAGGTTTTGCCGGCGCGCCGTTCACCGTAATGAGTTATTTGGTAGAAGGCGGCTCTTCAAAAGATTTTAAGCTGACGAAGCTGATGCTGCATAACCACCCGGAAATGGCCCATCAACTTTTATCAAAAATTGCAACCGTTACTGCCGATTACCTTAACCTGCAAATTGAAGCCGGCGTAAATGCTGTACAGATATTTGATAGCTGGGCGCAGGCATTATCATGGGATGATTATACCGAGTTTTCGCACCGTTATATTGTAGAGATCATCAGCAAGCTGAACCGTAAGGATATCCCCGTAATATCGTTTTGTAAAGGCAGTTCGGTTTTTGCGCCACTAATGGCAGAGGCAAAGCCTGATGTAATTTCTATCGACTGGAACGTTGACCTTTTAGATATTAAAAACCGCTTGCCAAAAGGCATTGCCGTACAAGGCAACCTCGATCCGCATATTTTGTATGCCGATAAAAAAGTAATAAAAGAACGCATCCATCGGTTGTTCGAACGCATGAAGGGCGAAAACGGCTTCATCTTCAACCTGGGCCACGGCATTATGCCCGATATCCCTTTTGATAACGTGAAGTACGCGGTGGAGGTGATAAAAGAATATAAATACTAAGCACTATACCTGAAGAACAGTCCTAAAATAACAACCGTCATTGCGAGGAACGAAGCAATCTCCCTATAAGCAGAGCCGAAATGCAAGCTTAGAGATTGCTTCGTTCCTCGCAATGACGGGATAAGATAACATGTATCAATACGTTTTAGCCATACATATCATATTTGTAGTCTGCTGGATGGCGGGGCTGTTT
>CBFGNE010000449.1:0-4207 GCA_965649995.1 uncultured Mucilaginibacter sp. | reverse complement strand
TTTGTGGTGTCTGCCAACGCCTGAAACCGCAATAATTACTGCTTTGGCGGGTCGTTTTTTGGGGTTTAGGGGGCAAATGAGGGCATCAACTACTTTTTACAGGCTGTTTGGCTCCTTCTCCTCATTTTTGCGGGTAAAACCGGTTTAAATAAAGATCGGGGTAACCAAAGCGCTTAAAATGGTTCATATTTAATTTGGATAAAATATACCACAATCAACTATTAATCAGATAGTTAGAATTAAATTTATTTAATAAATTTCTATATCAGCTTTCCAAAGCCTTGATTTTTGCTCACCCGAGCGGTTGATTTGTACTGCGCTATTCAATCGCATAACCAATTATTACCGGGTTTTAAATAAAACCCATCAACGCAACAACCCCTTCCGAGGCCCAAAAATGTTTATGAAAAGAAACTTACTTATATTATCCTTATTTATTGCCGTGCTTTGCACGCAGCAGAGAACATTACTTGCACAGGAAGTAATTTCCGAACCAAAACAATACGGCAAGCCCTTTAAAAATGTGCCCGACAGGCGCGATGTATCCATTTACCAGGTAAACATCCGCACCTTTGGCAAAAACGGCGACCTGAAAGGCGTTACCGAACGCCTCGATTCGATTGCGGCGCTGGGCGTAAACGTAATTTACCTGATGCCTATTTACCCGGTTGGGGTACTCAAAGCCGTTAACTCCCCTTATTGCATCAGCGATTATACAGCAGTAAGCAAAGAATTTGGCACGCTGGAAGACCTGCGCCAACTGGTGGCCGCCGCACATAACCGCAATTTGGCGGTGATACTGGACTGGGTGGGTAACCATACGGCTTACGACCACGTATGGACGAAAAACAAAAGCTGGTACCTGCAGGATAGTACCGGCAATATCATCAGCCCGCCAAATATGGGCTGGCGCGATGTAGCCCAACTAAATTTTAAAAACCGGGACATGCGCCAGGCTATGATCAGCGCCATGAAATACTGGGTATCGGCCGCCAATGTAGATGGCTTCCGTTGCGACTATTCTGACGGGCCGCCCTTTGATTTTTGGAAACAAGCGCTTGATACCCTAAAAAGCATCCCCAACCATAAACTGTTGCTGCTCTCCGAAGGCAGCCGTAGGGACCATTACAAAGCAGGCTTCGATTATAACTTCGGGTTTAATTTTTTTGGGGATTTAAAAGCCATATTTAACCGTAACCGCCCGGTGCTATCTATCGATAGCCTCAATATTGCCGATTATAAAGGCACCGAAGAGGGGCAACAAATAGTGCGCTACACTACCAACCACGACGTAAACAGCTCAGATGGTACGCCTGAGGAGTTATTCGGTGGTAAAAAGGGCGCGATGGCGGCATTTGTGGTAATTGCTTACATGAAAAGCGTACCCATGATATACAACGGGCAAGAAGTTGGTACGCCCTACCGCCTGCTCTTCCCATTCACTGCGAAAAAAATAGACTGGAGCTTAAACCCGGATGTGACTGCCGAGTATAAAAAGATCATCAAATTTAGGAATGATAGCAAAGCCATCCGCAGGGGTAAGTTAACATCTTACAGCTCTGCGGACGTTTGTGCTTTTACAAAAGAGGATGGCAGTGAAAGAGTGTTTGTGCTCAGTAACTTGCGAAACAAACAGGTGACTTACACTGTCCCGGAAAGTCTCTCAAGAACTAATTGGAAAATCGTATTTACCGGCGCGAAGATGGAAGCACCAAATAGTATTACACTTGGGCCCTACTCATACCTCGTATTAAAAAATTAAGGCTTATCAACTCAAATCCGCCACTTCTTTTACCGCTTTTATCAGCATGATCTTCTCCTCAAATTCGTCGTTGGCTATAAAGGAGCGGTTTTTCACCTTGGTTTTGTAGGTGTAAATGGTGTTTACCGAGTAGTTGAGTATTTTGGCGATGGTTTCGTTCTCGTCTATACCGAGGCGTATCAGCGCAAATATGCGCAGCTCGGTATTCAGCAAATGGTGCTCGTTAAAATGAACACGGTGGTCAGCATCAAACAGGGCGTTAAAATCATCAATAAAATTGGGGAAGATGTTGAGGAACACCTTATCAAAACTGTGGTAAAGGTTCTCACGCTCAAAATTGGTGTTCAGCCGGTTTAGCACCAGCATCACTTCCTCGTACCGTTTCTCTTTCAGGTTTTTGTCGATGGAGCGCTTCATACGGTCTATCTTTTCGATATAATCCGAATGGATATTAAAGAAATACCCGATGTACTCGTCCTTAATAATGTTGGCCTCATCAAGCTTGGTGTTTATGCGCGAGAGCGAGCGATTGGTACTATCCAGCACCTTATTCACCTTTATCAACGATTCGTTGGCAACATTCAGGTCCTGGTTTTTATTGACGATCACCTGGTCGGCAATTTTTAATTTCTTCAATTGCCGCAGGGTGATTACGGTGAAGATGATAACCACCACAATAAGCGAGGTGATGATGGACGCATAAATAGCCAGCGAGCGTTTCTGCTTTTCTATCCCGTTTATCTTCTCCGCCTGTATAATAGGCATAATACTGCTTATCTGCGCTTCGCGGTGCCTTGCGCCGTAAAAGTTTGCATCATCTATCGAACTATTGATATACGTAAAAGCCGTTATTGCATCGCCCTGCTGGTAGTAATACTCAGCAAGGTTGGTAAGCGCAACGGCCTCTTTGGTAGAGTGCGCATTGTCAATAATGGCAGCCTTCATCAAATAGCTGATGGAAAGCTCGGGCTTGTTCAATTCCTTGTAAATGTAACTCAGGCAACTATAATTGATTGCGCTATCCTGGTACGATTGCGGTATACGCATAATTTTTGTGTACGGCACCAGCGCCGCCTTGTACTGGCTAGTGCGCAAGGCCTTTAAGCCTACCGCCGATAGGTTTTCATACGTGCCCGGTTTAGTCGAATTGATTATCGAATCGCAATAAGCCAGCCCAACGGCGCTGTATTTTTGGTAGTAGTCGTTTATCTTATCATAGTCGCCCAGGTCGAAATGGCTGCGGGCTTGCAGAAAGAGGTACTCGTACCGCTGGCTTTCAGTGAGTTTTTTGATATCGACTTTATTTAGGGTATCCAACCCTTCTTTAAACATCCCGGCAGATACCAGCACAAAGCCCATATTCACTTTGGCGTAGTTTACCTTGTTAGGGTCGTTAAGTTGATGCGCTACGCTGTTCAGCTTTTGGCAATAAACATAGGCAGAATCGTGCACGAAGGATTTATATGCATTGAACAAACTTTGGTAATTAGTGTACCTCGTATTTAGCGATGTGTAATTAGCCGCAAGTTCTTTTTTAATATTTTGGATATCGTGCAATTTGGCCTGCTCGTATTTTGCTTTGTTTTCTATAGCCTGGTTAAGCACTTTTTGCAGGCTATCAATATCCCCGGCGGCATTAGCTACAGGGTGTGCGCTAAAGCTTAAAAAAGATAACAATACAGAAAATAACAACCAAAAACGTGCACTCTCACTACTCCTCAACAATACACCAACCCTGTTTAAATTCTGCATTTTTTGCCCGCCTATGCTACCAAAGTTACTTAAAACTTATTTACATTTTAGGCCCTAATGTAGCTATTAGCAATGGTGCATAAATTAATTTTTAGGATGAAACCATCCAGTTCCACCTGAAACCCTGATTATTTTTTTCGGGCACTACCCGGCGGTTAACAGATATTATTTGCCTACTGCCACACCTTATGAAAACCCGATCGTATATCTATTATGGACGCACAGGAATGCTCCTTATCAAATGGCAATTCGCCTAATAGGTTGTTCTAATAAGGCTGGCAGTTATACCCCATCGGCAAATTCGGCCGTGATCCCTAAAGATAAGAGAAGCACAGCACACTTAACTATTAGCGTAAAAACTGATAGCCCCGGTGCTTTGGACGCGTTAAAAACTTACATTTGCCAATAGGTATTAATGGGAACCCAGTAAAAGTGCGTGAAGCCTTACGAACTACATTTTATACCCTCAAAGCTCAGCCCGCTTTTAGTGATTATCTTAATTATGACCGTTCCAACTGGGCTGCGTTAAACCCAATGCCGTTTTTTGCTTTTCATTGCGCCCTGCAAACATCCGGGGGCTGTAAGCGTGTAACAGCAAGGGTATATTTTCCAATTTTTGCGTTCGTTAATTTGCTTTGTTTTCTATGGAAATAGAACCCGTTATATGAAAATAGTCAAAGTCGGCAGCGCCCC
>CBFGNE010000448.1:0-4213 GCA_965649995.1 uncultured Mucilaginibacter sp. | reverse complement strand
TAGCAGGCACCTGGATGGGACATGTGATTGAACATATAGCCCTGGAGATACAAACCCTTGCGGGTATGGATACCGGCTTTGGCCGCACCCGCGAAACCAAAACACCGGGTGTTTATAATGTAGTATTTGCTTACCTGGAAGAAAAGGTTGGCGTTTTTGCGGCTGAATCCGCCGTTCGCATTGCCCAGGCTTTGATAGATAGTACGGAGTACGACCTGGAGAAAGACATTCAGCAAATGCGCGAGATCCGCGAGAACACCCGCCTCGGCCCAAGCACCGGCGCTATTGTTGAAGAAGCTATTGCGAGGAATATCCCCTGGATAAGATTGAACAACCAAAGCCTGGTGCAATTGGGCTACGGCAAAAACCAGGTGCGTTTCCGCGCCACCATGACGGAGAAAACCAGCAGCATAGCCGTTGACATCGCCAGCAATAAGGACGAAACCAAGCGCCTGTTGCAGGAGCAGGCTATCCCCGTTGCCAAAGGCATGACCATTAGCCGCACCGAGCAGGTGATAGAGGCCATTGAAAGGATAGGCTTTCCGCTGGTATTTAAACCGCTTGATGGTAACCATGGCCGCGGTATCAGCATCAATATTAACACCACCGAAGATGCTATTGCTGCCTACGAGTTTGCCGCCAAAATATCGCGCCGCGTAATTGTAGAGCGCTTTGTTACCGGCTACGATTTTAGGGTATTGGTTATAGACAATAAAATGGTGGCCGCCGCCCTGCGCGACCCGGCACACGTAAAGGGGGATGGCGTACTCACCATCCAACAACTAATTGATAAAGAAAACACCGACCCGCGCCGGGGCTACGGGCACGAGAACGTACTAACATTAATTGATGTTGACCGCGATACGCTCGACTTGTTGGAAAAGAAAGGGTACACGCTGGATACTGTACCTGCAGACGGCGAAAAGGTATTTGTAAAATCTACTGCCAACCTAAGCACCGGCGGCACATCGGTAGATGTAACCGACCATGTACACCCGCAAAACGTTTTCATCTGCGAGCGTATCTCCAAAATTATTGGCTTAGATATTTGCGGTATCGACATCATGGCCGAAAACCTGACAGAGCCGTTAACCGAAAACGGCGGCGTGGTTTTAGAAGTGAACGCCGCCCCCGGCTTCCGCATGCACATAGCGCCAAGCGAAGGCCTGCCGCGCAACGTGGCCGGGCATGTAATAGATATGCTGTACCCTGCGGGGAAATCGGCCAGGATACCTATTATTGCCATTACGGGCACCAACGGTAAAACTACCACCACCCGTTTAATAGCCCACATTGTGAAGAACAACGGGCACCGCGTGGGCTTCACCACATCTGATGGTATATACGTGCAAAACACCATGATGATGAAGGGCGACACCACCGGCCCCGTAAGCAGCGAGTTTATCCTTAAAGACCCAACGGTTGATTTTGCCGTGCTGGAAACGGCCCGTGGCGGCATCCTGCGGTCGGGCCTGGGCTTTAGTTCCTGCGATATTGGCGTGGTAACCAACATACAGGAAGACCACCTTGGCTTATCAGACATCCACACCCTGGAAGACCTTGCCCGTGTAAAAAGCGTGGTAATAAATGCTGTGAAAAAAGATGGCTGGGCTGTATTGAACGCCGATAACAAATACTGCGTGGAAATTGGTAAAAAAGCCGATTGCAACGTGGCTTATTTCAGCCGAAGCGAAAATAACCCGGTGGTAATTGCTCATTGTAAAAAAGGCGGCATCGCCTGCGTGCACGAAAATGGTTTTATCACCATACAAAAAGGCGACTGGAAGATCCGCGTACAGCGTACCATCGTTATCCCGCTAACTTTTGGAGGCACCGTGGGCTTCATGATAGATAACGTAATGGCGGCAACGCTGGCTACCTTCTTGCATGGCTTTAAAACCGAAGACATTAAAATAGCACTGGAAACCTTTATACCATCGGCCGCACAAACGCCGGGCAGGATGAACATCTTCGAGTTTAAGGATTTCCGTTTCATGATAGATTTTGCTCACAACCCGGATGGCTTTAACGGTATAAAACAATTCCTCAGCCACATAGATTCGCCGCTGAAAATTGGCATCATAGCCGGTACCGGCGACAGGCGCGACGAAGACATCCAGGAGTTGGGCAAAATTGCTGCCGAGATGTTTGATTACATCATCCTCCGCCAGGAAAAACACCTGCGCGGCCGCACCGAAGAGAACATCCTCGACCTGTTGAAAGCGGGCATAGCATCCGAAGGCAATAACACCCCGTATGAAATTGTACCCAAGGAAATAGACGCTATTAAACATGCCATGAGCATGGCCAAACCAGGCGCGTTCATTGTGGCCCTAAGCGACGTGATAAGCAACGCCATAGAAACCGTACAAAACTATCAGGAGCAGGAACGAAACGGGTTGTTCAACGTGTAATCACCAATCTCCGTTGGTTAACGGAGGGGCTTTTGAAAAGCATAAGGGCAGCCCAATTTCGGCCAGCCCTTTTTTATTGTAGAGACGCAATATTTTGCGCCTGCCACTTAATTTTGTCATGCTTATTTATGGTTGAACGCCATAATTTATTATATTTATTGGACTTAAATCTATCAGATGTACGCGCGTGCGGCTTGTTTAGTGTTTTTTCTTTTTTTCGCCCTTCTCTCAACCGTAGCTTATAGCCAGCAGGATATTGATTTCCATATAAACGGGCGTTTTTTAGCCGGGAAAAAGATAATAAAGATAAAACGCGATTTTACCGACCCCTACCTTTGGGTGCTCGCTCAAAACCATGAAGTTTACCGGATAAACAGCTCAACTAAACAGATAGATGATTATACAGCCAAGCTTTCGGTTTTTGCAAACGCAGAGTTTGTAGATATAGTTGGTTATAACCAGGATATTGCTTTTATAGCAACTAAGAACGCCGGCCTGATCAAGTTAGAAAGTGGGCAGGCAAATTTAATAGGTACCTCAACAACCTTTCAGGGCGATATTAATTCCATTGGTTTAATTGGCGATTTTTCTTTAAACAGGATTATCATTGGCACTGCCACCGGCCTGGCTCAATACGATGCTGTGAATAAAACCTTCCAGTATGCCCCCTATCCGATAGCACCCGTAAAAATTTTTTCGAGTACGTATCGAAGCAGAATGATTACCGGCATTCATACCGTTTACAACAACACAGATTACCCTACAGATTTTTACCTGCCCTTTTTGGGCGGGTATGGTTACGAAATACGGCATACGGTAGAAAGCGGCAACAAAATAAATAATGCGTTTTATGTACCTGTAGGTGTTATCATCCAGTCGGCTTATGGAGGAAGCCTTTTTTGGGGGAACGAAAATGGCATGTACCAGGAAAGTATGAATTATGGCGGTACGGCCCCCAACGCTTTTGCTACCTTTTTGAATAATATTAACGTTAATAAAATAACCGATATCATCGGCCTTCCCCGGTTCTATCAAACTTACCCCTATGTGTCGCAGGATAATTTATTAGTAGGTACCAGTAACGGGTTTTACTTCAGCACATCGCTGCTTGCCATAGAAAATGGTGCCGGCATAGCAAAGTTTACGTTACAGCATTATGATGAACTGGGTGATACCCCTGTTAATGATATTTGTGTTAATACAGCCGCCCGTAATCTTTTTGAATTGCCCGACTTCTGCGAAGACGGAGTATGGCTGGCAACAGATGATGGCTTGTATTTTCTGAACTCCGATTACCTAACACATTTTGATAGCAAAAAACGTGTAAATGCGCTGATGATAGACCATGACCTCACCGACCCGGTAACAACGGTAAGTGTATGCAGCGGCAGCGCAGCCACATTAAAGCTTAACCCATACCGGGCCAATAATAGCCAAGTGCAATGGTACAAGGACGGGCAGCCCATACCTGATGAAACCGGCAATTCTTTACAACCTCAGCAAAGCGGCGAATATTACGCTTTATTGTATTCGGGCTGCAGTAACGTTCATATTCAAACCAATCATATAAAGCTACAATTGGCTGCTGGACCTATATTTTCGTTCAATTACCCGGATAAGGTAGGACAATGTGATAATGCCCCCTACACATTTAAAATAGATGATAATCCGGGGTATCAATACAGGTGGTACACTAATGGCGTTTTAAACGGAGAAACATCTTCTACTTTTGTTGCCAATGCTCCGGGTAAGTATAAGGCAGAAGTTAGTGCATGTACAGATAGCTGGGTGCCCACTAA
>CBFGNE010000447.1:0-4225 GCA_965649995.1 uncultured Mucilaginibacter sp. | reverse complement strand
AAGCCCTTTATATTCGCGGCGCTTGCCTTTACGGCATTTTCCAAAGCATCCAGCAACTGGCCGGTGTAGCCGTTGTTTCCCAAAAGCACGGCACCCAGCTTTTTAGTCAGACTTTTTACAGGCCGCATTGTTTCCATTGCCGTCAGTTCGCGGTACGCAGCCAGATAACGGAACGGAAACTGCTTTGCCTTAGCCACCTCATCCGCATCGGCTAAGCGGGCGCACACTTTTTCAAAGTGCGCAAAGTTTATACCGGCTTCCTGTATGTTGCGCAAGTTACGCAGCAAGGCCATGTAGCCCAGCTTATCGCTATCTATCAGCTCTTCCCATTTAGCGCGGAACGCCAAAGCTTTAGCCTCTTCGCTATCAAAATTTAGCTGACCTAAGGCAGACAATTCGGTTTCCCACGTGTAGGGCGTTTGCAGGCCGCCGTTCACTATTTTGTTGAATAACAACTGCTGCAATTCGTCCTTTGCTTTTGGGTGAACCAAAAACAAGGCATCGCGCAGTTTAATAGCGCCGTCGCGGTTGTATTTGCCAAACTGGTACTCATCGAAACGGTTGAACGCGGTACACAAACCTTTTTGCAATTGCTTGCTCAGGCGGTTCAGTTTTTTAGTGCCGGTACGCTTGTTCAGCAATTGGTAACAAGCCAACAACTCAGTGATCTCATCGGCACGGCCGATAACCCCATCGGTAACCCGGGCGACCAGGTTGTCGCCCGAGTGCAGATTAGCCAATTCGGTAACCAATACCAGCGGTACCGAGCGCATGTACATTTTAGTGCGGGCATAAACAGCCAGCTTCCCTACAAATTCGGGTTTGCACTCATATATTAATTTGCGCAGGCGTTCCATACGCGCTTCGTCCTTTTCATAAAAAGAGTCGTTTAAGCTCCAGGTAACCACGGCGGTGTACAGTTCCATTTCGGGCGACAGCACAAAGGCTTTTTCGCCGGCATGGTTAACGGTCTGGCTTTTTAATTTGCTTAACAGGTTGAATTTCATCATTTACTCCTTTCTTTTTGTTTGTTGATACAAAGGAATAGGGCTACTGCGCAGTGTATTTGCGCAGGTGAAATTATTTGCAAATTATTTTTTGATCGAGATAAAATGAGCGGAATTAATTTAAAAAATAATCCCCGGTTTAATCTTTATCTTAATTTAATGTCTTTTTGGTTAATTTGCGACACAAAAACCATCTTACATGAAAAAACAATTAATTACTTATTACCTCGCTTTAACAACGTGCATGCTAACAGGCATTAACGCACATGCGCAATTTGGCGGCCTTGGCAAAAAACTGCTGGACAAAGGCACCGAGGTTGTATCCGGCGGCGGGCTGAACAAAATATTGAAACAGCCGCAAGCCATTACCACCAATTTTCAGGACGTTGACAAGAAAGGATCTAAACCGCCATCGTTCATCGAAGGCAAGGAGCCCCAGCCTTTGTACTTGTTACCCAAGGCGCCAACGGGCGGCTTTAAACTTTGTGAAGGCTTTTACGAAATGACCAACAAAAGCTATTGCCTGCACGCCGGTACCCGCGGCCCAAGCAGTGGCGATGGTTATATGCTGGCACCCGTACTGGGGCCCAAAAAGGATGTAGTTATCCTGATACTGAAAAATGCCGAAAAGCATCCCGAGGTTGCCCAGCGCAGTATCCAGGTATTGCTTTGGGCCATTATTGCCCGCACCCGCTTTGTTGATATGGGCAACGATATTAAGCTTACTGCAAGCACCCTCTTAACGCCGCAGCAACTGCTGATGCTGGAGGGAGGCGCACTTGGCGTTTTGCCTGCAAGCCTGATGGATAAAGCCAAAGGGGAGTTACCCCCGGCTGTGCAGGCGGTGTTTGAAGCCGAGAACAATATCCGCAGGCTTGCTGCATCCGGCTCATCATCATACGAAGACATGGAGAAATACGCCGTGCTCGCCGGCCTGGCTCCGCAACCCGACCCGGAAGTACCCTCGGGCATATGGAGCCTGCACCCGGATGGGTATTATATCCGCTTTATCCCCAGCGGCTACTCGGTTACCAAAACACAAATTTATGTGCCAAAAGAGCTTGTGGCTACCAAGCCCGACCTGGTGTACGATGCCCCCAACGGCATAGCCTGCCCCGCAAATGTAGGTTCGCAGCGGCTGGCACAAACTAATGAACCCCTGCACCCCGATTACACCCAAAAGCTGAAAACCGTTTGCTATAGTAAATAAGTCTACCGCCGGGTAGTGATGAGCCACCCGGCGGTTCGCTGTAAAGTTGTTGGTGACTTAGCCACCTGCGTTGCATTACTGTTGCAAATAGTAATGCCAACCTGTACATTAGGTGTTTTATTGCTTAGTACACCTTTACACATGACCAAAAATGGAAAACGCAATTTCTAAGTTAAAACAATACCGGTTGCTGCAGCTTTTTACAATCGGGCTGCGCTACGTTCTTGGTTCGGCTTTTGTGTATGCCAGCATCTTTAAAATTGAAGGGATAAGGTTTATGCCTAAACCGGGCGAAAATACGGCAGCCGGCACGCTGGCGCACTTTTTTGAAGCCATGTATCAGGCAGGTATCTACTGGCACTTTATTGGCTGGGGGCAGCTCATCGCGGGGTTTTTGCTCATGTCGCAGGCATTTAGTACGCTGGGGGCGGTGGCATTCTGTCCCATCATCCTCAATATTTTCGTTATCACCATTTCGTTCAATTCGCCCGGCATTTTACTGGTAACCACATTAATGCTGGTGGCAAATGCCTACCTGCTTTTATGGGACTGGAATAAGTTGAAATTCATCGTGCTGCCCGGGCAGCAGTTGTATTTTGATGATAACGCAGCGTTTTCCAAATGGAAAGGTTGGATGTACGGGGGCCTGCTCTTATTCGTGGCTGTTGTTTCCTTTCGGTTATTTCAAATACATCATTGACGCCTTTGTTTGTTGATGCCTTTGTTTTGTTGACACCAACAAACCACTAAAGTGGAACCGATGCTTGCAGATTGGATTTTTCGGCAAATGGATAGCATCACGTAAAGTTATTGGTGACAATACAACAAAGGCAGGAGCGGTTTGCCGGGCTTAACAGGCTATTCGTTTGCCTCATCGCCTTCCTCCGGGTGCTCTTCGAAGTATTCGCGGGCCTTTTTCAGGCCGGTGGCTATGGCAAGGCCTTCATCGCCGCTTTCTTTTATTATCTCGTTGGCAATTTCCACCGCCTTTTGGCGCAGCTTTGGTGGTTGATTTTTGTAAGATGGCGGGTAATCTCCGTTATACCAGGGCATAAAACCTCCTTTTTTAGATAACAACTAAACGGGAGGTTTGGTTTAACAGAGAAGCATTAATCGGTTAGCATGCCATTTACAGGCATCGCGGTTTGGTGTGACAACACCACCAAAGGCGGAACCGCGGGAACGCCTACCGATTATAAATTTGCTTTTAACAAAAGCTTATTAACACCCCTTGTTGAAGTGCATAGAATTGTATACATTTAGCTGCTCGAAGGCAGGTGTGCGGGACAACATTCGCGATAGAGGGTTTTATCCTATCATTTCAGCATAAAATACACGGAATAAATAAGGCAGCTTTTTACCCCGGTATTTTTAAAAATGCCTCTACTGATGAAATTTGCAGGTTTTTATACGCCTTTGACCATAAAAAAAATTAATTTGAATGATTTTTAAAATAATATTTATAAATATTATTAGTAATTAGTTTATTATTCAAATTTGTCGTAACTTTATTAACTATTGAGAAACCCTTATCCTAATTAACCATATATGAAGACACTTGGAAAAAAGATCCGGTTGTTGCGCCACCAAAAAGGATGGAGCCAGGAAGAAGTAGCTAAGAGATTAGATATTTCTATCCCTGCTTTTTCTAAAATTGAAACCGGAATTACTGACATTAACCTTTCTCGCCTGGAGCAGATTGCTGCCCTGTTCGAGATGTCGGTAGTGGCGTTGCTTACTTATAACGAAACGGAGCAGGATCAGAAGATCGCTACCGAACTGGAGAACGTCAATAAAAAATTGATGGACAGGGAAACAGAAGTTATAGATCTGCAGAAAAAAGTTATTGAGCTTTTTGAAGAATTAAGGCACAAAAAAGTTACTGCATAAATTTTTAGGCCCGGGGACAACTATTTTCCGGGCCCGAAAATACAACGCATCGTTAAATGCCTTTTGCCAAATGTAGCGCCCACCGCTGCGTGCATGGCTATCATTTTGTTATTAAAAT
>CBFGNE010000446.1:0-4240 GCA_965649995.1 uncultured Mucilaginibacter sp. | reverse complement strand
CAAATAAAGATATGCGCTATCAAAAGGAAGCGGTAGTGAACTTTTTAAACTCATATCATTTATCGCTTTTGGCTGGCCGCCCAATTACCTGGATATATTGAAGGTCTCGAAAAGGTCACCTATTTAATATCATTTATTGAACCTTTTGTTGTGTTTTTATAAGGGAAATCCCCTTTAAAGCAGGGCAAAGAATCTCAAATCTCCAATTAAAATAGTTCAATAATAATCTTACTCCCGCTACTCACTGGAATTTCCGTTTAAAACAAAAAATCCCACTTACGAAGTTTGGTTGTCAATATAGTCGCAATCTTATTGATAGTATTCGAAAAATGTTCCCAAACCGTTAATAACGGGCGTTTTTACAGCTAAAATTAATCTATTATTTATTTTTTATTAATGAGCGACTCTTCTTTTGTAGCATAATATTAAACCAATTATCGCACCTGTAAGCCCTACCAATAGCCTCAGGTGTTGCATTAAACCAAATACCAAGCTATGAATAACTACGACGTTAACCCCCCGTAAGTGCGCCGTTGCACACGCAATTATTACCCTAAAGCGGTAAAACAACCTAATTAATCCTAAACATTAACGAGAGACAATATGAAAAAATTTAAATACTTACTTATACTTTTCTTTCTTTTCCCGCTTAGTTTGTTAGCCCAGCAAACTACCATCAGCGGAAAAGTGACAGACTTCACGGATGGGTCCGCACTTCCGGGGGTAAGTGTCAAAATAAAAGGCACCACAACCGGCGTTGTTACCGACTTGAATGGTAAATATACCATCACAGCACCCGGTACCGCCTCAATTGTGCAGTTTACCTTTATAGGTTTCACAACCCAGGAGATACGCGTAAGCGACCTCAAAGACGGCGCGGTTTCCCTGAAACCAAGCAACAATAACCTTGATGAGGTAGTTGTTGTAGGTTATGCCACGCAAAAGCGCGAAACCATTACCGGATCAGTATCCACCTTAAAAAGCAAAGAACTGGTAGTTACCAAAAACGAAAGCGTAGTAAACATGCTAAGCGGCAAAATACCCGGCGTACGCATTGTACAGCGCACGGCCGAACCGGGCGGTTATGCCAACAACCTAAATATCCGCGGTTTTCAAACAGCGCCCTTAATTGTAATTGATGGGGTGATCAGCGGGAACGACCAGGCAATTTTAGGCCGTATGGACCCAAACGAGATCGAAAGCTTATCGGTGCTGAAAGATGCTGCCGCTTCTATTTACGGTATTCGTGCATCGGGCGGTGTTATTTTGGTTACAACAAAAAAGGGTAACAAATTGGGGAAGTTCGACCTTAATTACTCGGTTAACCAACAATACCAACAGTTTGTGGGTATGCCCCAGGGTGTTGGCGCGGTAGACTTTATGCTGCTAACCAACGAGAAAGGCAAGCACAACTTTGATAATAACTTTGTAAGCGTTGCGCCCCCGGTTTATGCCTATGCAGATATCCAGCCCTACCTGGATGGCACCCGCAAATCATCAGACTGGATAGGCCTTGCTTTTCACGAATGGGCTCCGCAAATTCAGCACAACCTGAATATTAACGGCGGTAGCGATAAGATCAGTTACTTTTTCAACTTCGGTTACCAGAAACAGGACGGCGTATTTAAAAGCGACGACATCAACTACAACAAATACAATTTCCGCTCGAACGTTACCATGAACATTGCCAAGGGCTTAACCGGGCAGGTGTTGGTAAATGGCTGGATGGACGAAAAGAACCAACCGTACCAAGACCAATGGACAATTTACAAGTACGCCTGGAACCAGATCCCTATCAAACAAATATTTGCTAACGATAACGAACTATACCCGGCTGTAATTGATGATAACATGAACCCATCCGTGGTAACCTATGCCGATAAAGGCGGGTTCAGGAAGTTCAAGAAAAAAGGCCTAACCGGGCAAATGAATTTGCAGTACCAAATACCGGGTATAACCGGTTTAACTGCAAAAGCCTTGTTTAACCTTGATTATGGCAACGATGATAACAACATCATCCGCAGGTCGTATACGCTTTACACCTACAAGGCCGATAACGACAGTTACATACCAACTACCGCGCAAAGCCCATCGCAGGTGCACCGCGAGTATTACACCAGGCAGAACACGCAGAGCCAGCTATCATTAAACTATGCCAACACCTTTTTTACCGATCATAACGTAGCAGCGGCCGTGGTATATGAGCAGAGCCACCAAACAGGCGATGATTTTTACGCACAGCGCGATACAGAATTGCCCATAGATTACCTTTTTGGCGGGTTGGCCAATAATGCACAGCAAGGCGGCATGTACACCGGCGGTTTGTACGATATAGGCACCCGCAGTATCATCGGCAGGTTCAACTACGATTACAAAGGCAAGTACCTTGCAGAGTTTATCTTCCGCAGGGATGGTTCAAACAAATACCAGCCGGGGCCCGATCAATGGGGCTTCTTCCCGGGCTTATCCCTGGGCTGGGTTGTTACCAAAGAGCCTTTCTTCCGTAGTCTGGTATCAGAGAATATCCTTACCAGTTTGAAATTAAGGGCATCGTGGGGCCAAACCGGCGATGAGCGCGGTAACCCGTTCAACTACGTAAATGGTTACAATTACCCGGTAAACAGCTACATATTTGGCAGCGGCGCAGTTAACGGCGCTACGCAAAAACTGGGTAACGCAGGCTTAAGCTGGGCGGTAAACACCAAAAAGAACATCGCGGTAGACTTTACCATGTTTGGCGGTTCGGTTGATGGCAGCGTGGAAGTTTTCCGTAGCGACCGTACCGGTTTAGAGGCTACCCCGGCCACGGCATTACCGGGTACAGTAGGTGCCGATGTGCCGCAGATAAACTTTAATAGCGATAGGGTACAAGGTATAGATATCAACGTATCGTACCACCAAAAATTTGGCCAGGTAGGCTTAAACCTTGCAGGTAACGTAAGTGCCACGCGCGGCCAGCGCCGTACCATTTTACAGGGCAACTTTGGCAATGCTTACGAAAACTGGAAAAACAACCAGGCAAACCGCTACACAAACATCTGGTGGGGGCCAACTTACCAGGGCCAGTTCACTACATACGATCAGATATACAATTATGGCGTCAACACAGGCGGTGGCAACAACGGTGTGGTACCTGGCGATTATTACTACCAGGATTGGAACGAAGATGGCGTAATAGATGGCAAGGATGATCATCCAATTGCTACGCAGGATATCCCTTTGTACAACTACGGTTTAAACATCGGGCTAACCTACAAAAGCTTCGATATCAATGTGCTTTTACAGGGCGCATCGGGCATATACGTACAATACGGAGAGCAGTTTGCTTCCCCGCTGATGTACAACCGCAGTGCTTTAACGCGTTTTCTGGATAGCTGGCACACTGCCGATGCAAGTGCTAACATTTACGACCCTAATACGGTTTGGGTGCCTGGCTTTTACCCTGCAATGGGCTCGCCCGATGCCAGAGGCACAAAGGCCATACAGGATGCAAGCTACCTGCGTGTAAAATCGCTTGAGTTAGGGTACACCCTGCCTACCCAGCTTTTAAAACGCGTTGGCGTAAAAAGGCTGAGGGTTTACGCCAACAGCTATAACCTGTTCACCTTTACCGGCCTTAAAAACTACGACCCTGAACACCAGGGCCCAAGGCCGGGCGAAGATTTTGGCGTAGCCTTAGGCGGATATACTTATCCCATGAACAGAACTTTCACCCTGGGCGCTAACATCTCTTTTTAATTATTTGACATATGAAAATTATACATAAAATAATCATCGCGGTATCTATATGCGCGGGGGCTTTCATAACCTCATGCCAAAAGTTAGATATACCGCCAACCAACATTGTTGGTGCCGATGTTATATTCGGTAGCGAGGCCGGCGTAAATTCGTTTTTAGCAACCATTTACCGCGGCCTGCCTATAGAGGATTTTAAATACAGGCCCGATGGCGGTTTCCGCAATGGCGGTAACGATTGGGAGAACTTTTACAACTCCGCATCGGTTACCGGCGAAGAAGTTGGCCCCTTTGGTGGCTTTGATATTGGCGGTGGCTTTGGCTACTGGCCTTATGGCGATATCCGCAGCGTAAACATCCTGCTTAAAGAGATCCCTAACCATGCAAGCGAACTTACCCAAACCCGTGTTGACCAGATTTTGGGCGAGGGGCACTTTTTAAGGGCTTACTATTACTTTGGTTTAGCCAAGCGCTATGGTGGCGTTCCTATTATTACCGAACCGCG
>CBFGNE010000445.1:0-4257 GCA_965649995.1 uncultured Mucilaginibacter sp. | reverse complement strand
AGGGCTTTAGCGAAAATATACAGGTAATTAGCATTGTAGATAAATACCTGGAGCATGCCCGGGTGCACATTTACGGCAATGGCGGCAGCGAACTGATATACCTTACCTCTGCCGATTTCATGACCCGTAACATCGATAACAGGGTAGAAGTGGGCTTCCCTATTTACGATAGCGGCCTGCGCCAGGAGATCCGCGATATTATTAATATCCAGCTAAGCGATAATACCAAGGCCCGCGAAATAACAGGCAGCAGCCTGAACAAATACCATAAAACAAAGGCCGAAACGCTTACCCGCGCCCAGATAGATATTTACAATTACCTAAAAACTAAAACCACAACAACTTGAGATACGCTGCAATAGATGTTGGCTCTAACGCTGTAAGGCTGCTGATAGCCAATATTATAGAAAATAACGGTTCGGTTTCCTTTAAAAAAAACACGCTGGTACGAGTGCCTGTAAGGCTTGGCGATGATGCTTTCCTCAACAAACACATCTCTGATAAAAAAGCCGACGACCTGGTAAAATCTATGCAGGCATTTAAAAACCTGATGGATGTGTTTAAGGTGACGGATTATATGGCCTGTGCTACATCGGCCATGCGCGAAGCGGAGAACGGCCCGGAGGTTGTAGCCCGGATAAAAACCGAAGCCGGTATAGATTTGCAAATAGTACACGGCCAAAGCGAGGCGGAGATCATTTACGCCAGCCATGCCGAGATCAATATTGATAAGGATAAAAACTACCTGTACATTGATGTTGGCGGCGGCAGTACCGAGCTATCGCTGTTTTCGCGTAGCGAATTGGTGGCATCGCAATCGTTCAACCTGGGTACTATACGTATTTTAGATAACCAGGATAAAGAAGAAACCTGGAACGAGATGAAGGATTTTATCCGCGAGCATACCCGCCACCACAAAAATATTTTTGGCATTGGTACAGGCGGTAATATTAACAAATTATACAAACTATCCAACGAGAAGGATGGCGCGCCGCTCACCTACGCTAAACTGAAAGCATTATACAACTATCTCGACTCGTATTCGATGAAAGAACGTATTAATGTTTTGGGGTTGAACCAGGATAGGGCGGATGTAATTATCCCTGCTTGCGAGATATATTTAACGGTTTTAAAGTGCGCCAATATCAAAAGCATGTACGTGCCAACGGTGGGTATGGTGGATGGTATTATTCAAACACTTATCGAAAAAAACCTCAATTCCTGAACGTTAAATTTATTTAAAAAAATTGTTTACAAATTAAGAAACTCTTAGTATATTTGTGATGCCCGCTCAAAGGGCATGTTTTTCATAGGTAGATGTAGGGTCGAGAACTTGTTTTCGACCCTTTTTTGTGCCTTAATATTTTATTCCGTCGCATTTATGAAGTATTCTGTTGTTTTGATAATAGTGTTTGCAATATTTGCGAGTGCATGCGAGCACAAGAAAGACGCCGAATATTACTACAGCCTGAAGACGGCATACGACGTGGTTAGCGCGGATAGCGTGCATGCGGACATTTATTTAAAACAGAAATTGCCACTTGGCAAGTTAAATGCCATTGCCGATAGTTGTTTCGGAAAGCACGGGGAAAACATAAGCAAGGAGTTTAGGGTTTCTTTTTCTTACTGGAACGATGGGAAATTCAGGGAGGTTGCAGCTGAGAAAATTTGGATGCACGATTTTGCAAATCACCGTTTTAAAGAGTTTAAGATACGTGAGATTGTGATGCATGGCGACATGCCGTAAAGAGGAAAAGATGAAGAGAAAAATTGTAGTGGCCGTAACCGGCGCCAGCGGAGCGATATATGCCAAACTATTATTAGAGCGGCTGATAGCTTTGCGAGGCCAGATAGCAGAGGTTGCTGTTGTAATGTCGGATAACGCTAAGCAGGTTTGGGAATTTGAGCTGGACAATACAGATCATACGGGCTACCCCTTTAAATTTTACGCCAAAAACGATTTTATGGCACCCTTTGCATCGGGCTCGGCAAAGTTTGATACGATGATTATTGTGCCCTGCTCTATGGGTACGCTGGGCAGGATAGCCTCCGGCGTATCGGATGATTTGATAACCCGGGCGGCAGATGTGGTATTAAAAGAGCGCCGTAAACTGATTTTAGTGGCCCGCGATACGCCTTTGAACCTTATCCATATCCGCAATATGCAAACCGTTACCGAAGCGGGCGGGATTATTTGCCCGGCCATACCCTCATACTACAGCAAGCCAAAAACCATTGAAGAATTGGCCATGACCGTAGTGAACCGGGTGATAGACCTGATAGGGCTGGAGGATGAAAGCTACCGGTGGGAGGGGATTTGAGTTAGAAGGCCACCCGTAGCGTTTTTCAATAATTTCCTTTTTTCTTGGTGTTCCATCCTCAAATAATTAAATTTGAGTTTAAACATCTGCGCCACCGTATGAAAAAAACCTACAACCTTATTTTATTAATTTGTTTACTAACCTGCCGTGTTGCGTTTGCGCAAATAGATACGGTTGCCAATATCCCTACCCAGGATAAATTATACGGGCTAAGCAAGTTCTGGTCGGAAGTGAGCGCTAACTTTGCGTATTTCGATCATGCTAAAGTAAACTGGGATAGTACCTACCGTGCTTATATCCCCAAAGTGATCGCCACCAAAAACACCTGGGAATATTATATGCTGATGCAGCGCTTTTGCGCATTGCTGAAAGACGGGCACACCGGCGTAGGTTTCCCCGAGCAATTGCTCACCCATAAATCGCGGTACAAGTGGATCTATATCGAGAATTTTGATAAGAAGTTCATCGTTACCGATATCCCGGTTCAATATAAAGATCTGGTGCCGCTGGGCTCCGAAATAGTGAGCGTGAACGGCGTGCCGGCAAAAGAGTATGCCGAGAAGGAACTGATACCCTATATCAGTTCATCAACCGAGCATGTACGTTGGAATAGCGCGGCCGCCATGATGTTTTACGGTACCGATTCTGCCAAACTGTTCCACCTGAAGTTGAAAACGCCACAGGGCAAGATAATACCGTACGATTACCAGTTTCATACTTACGGCACCAAATGGGTAAGGCGCAACGGCAGCACCCCATGGAAAATGATGGATTTTAAAGTGATTGACGGAATAGGTTACGTAAAACTAAACACCTTTGGCGACGAGAAGATAGATAGCGCGTTTAAAAGTATTGTCCCCCAACTCTACGCCTGCAAAGGTGTTATTTTAGATATTCGCGATAATGGCGGCGGTGATACCGGGATAGGTGCGGAGATATTAAAGTACTTCACCGACAAAAAACTGCTGGTTGGCTCGGCATGGAAAACAAGGGATAATTTGTCCTCGTTTAAAGCATGGGGGTATTATCAATCAAAAGATACTTCTAAAAAGGCATTAACCGCGTGGCAAAAAAAAGCACTGGATTCTTACAAAGGCAATTACTGGTACCAGGGCGATACCATGACCTTTGAGAATGATGTAAAAGATAAAAAGATCACTGCGCCGCTTATTGTACTTACCGGTAATAACACCGCCTCGGCCGCTGAAGATTTCCTGATTATTTTAGATGGCTTAAAAGGCCGCGCCACCACTATGGGGCAGCGCACCTTTGGCAGTACCGGGCAGCCCTTACCAATCAGCTTACCGGGTTTAACGGACGGGCGCATTTGTACCAAACGCGATACCTACCCCGATGGCCGCGACTTTGTTGGCGTAGGCGTGATCCCCGACATAGAGATATCCCGAAACCCCAGCGACGTGATAGCGGGCACGGATACCGTGCTACAAGCCGCGCTTAAAGAGATGAGTAAGAAGGTAAAATAGATAGCATGGCGATTGTTTTTACATTCCCATTAAGTACAATCACCAATTCAATAACTCAATAATTCATTAATTGCTTACCTTTGCCGGCTGAAAATGAATAAGAAAGTTGCATTTTATACGCTTGGCTGTAAGCTGAATTACTCGGAAACCTCTTCGATAGGCCGCATGTTTACGCAGGCAGGCTTCGATACGGTGGAGTTTAGCAACACGCCGGATGTGTTTGTAATAAACACCTGCTCGGTAACCGAGAATGCGGATAAAAAATGCAAAAAGATCGTTAAGGAAGCCCTTAAGATCTCTCCAAATGCTTATGTAACCATAGTAGGCTGCTACGCCCAGCTAAAACCAAAAGAAATTGCCGAAATACCCGGTGTAGATATGGTTTTGGGCGCTGACTAGAAGTTACTGATTGTAGAATACCTTACGGACTTAACCAAGAACCCCAAAACATT
>CBFGNE010000444.1:0-4266 GCA_965649995.1 uncultured Mucilaginibacter sp. | reverse complement strand
GAAAAACAACCCCTGCTGCTTTGGCCCGAAAAGCGCTATTGCATTGGTTTTTACTTTGCATCGGTACTTGGGATATTACTTATCGTGGCTATAGGCAACTTGTCTATTACCTATGCATTGCTTTTTTCAGGCTGGTACAAACCAAACCCTATCATGGCCGGGCTGGGGCTTTTTAGTATCCCTTTAAAACTATTTATTTGCTTCACAGCCGGCGTGGTAGAGGAATTTGTGATGCGGGGGTATTTAATGCCGAGGCTGCAACTATTCTTTAAAAGTAAACATTGGCCGGTTGTTATTTCGTCGGTGATATTTGGCCTTGCACACATCCGCTGGGGCACGCTTGCAAATGTGGTCGTCCCTATATTCATCGGCTTAATATTTGCTTATCATTACCAAAAATACCGCAATATTAAAGTGTTGATAATCTGCCACTTTTTGTGGGATATGATTGGCTTTATGTTGATACCGCACGCAACGAAATAAAAAAGGCCGGCGACTCTTGCAGCCACCAGCCTTCACACGGTTAACTTACACTGATCAAGAAGTTGCGCCGCATAGTTTTTTAACTAATACGGCTTCAGTCTTTTTTAGCAGTGCTGGTTTATCAACCTTAATAGCCGCGGGTTTGCTGAATGAGTATTTACTCAGATTCACCAGCAGTACGCTTAGCAGGATGATAACGAGGCCTAATACCTGCATCCAGCTAATCACTTCGCCCGCAAATAAAACGCCCAGCAAAACTGCTATAACCGGGTTTACGTACGAATGTGTGCTTACCTGTGTGGCAGGCCGTACCTGCAGCAGCCAAACGTATGCGCTAAATGCAGCTATCGACCCAAAGAAGATGAGGTAAATTACTGCCATCCAGGCCTGTGCAGGTACTGCACTAATATCGAATGTAGCGTACTCATTGTCAATAAATCCTGCCGGGATAAATGCTATCCCTGCAGCCATCATTTGCCAGCCGGTGTTAACCCGCACAGGTGCATCAGTTGCCGATTTTTTGGAATATAGAGATCCACCAGCCCAAGCAATGGGGCCAACAATCAATAAAAATAAACCTACTAAATGCTGTGTATCTATGCCGCCGGCAACGGATTTGCCAAAGGCTTCGCCAAAAAGCAACAAAACGCCGCCAAAGCCTATAATTAAGCCAAGGATGGTAGTGCGGCTTTTTAGGTTCACTTTCCAGTTCACCTTATCCAATACCACAAACCAGATAGGGTTAGCCGATACCATAATGGCCACCATAGCGCTGGGGATGAATTTCTCTACCCAAATAACAATGCCGTTAGCTACAAACAGGGTAAACAGCCCGCTGATACCAGATGCCTTTATGGTTGCCTTATCAAATACCTTATCGCCTTTTAAGTAACACCAGCCAAGCAGTAAAATACCGGCAACTACAAAGCGCATTGCGCCCATTATCATTGGTGGGATGCCCGAAAGCCCCATCTGTATAAAAAAGTAAGTAGAGCCCCATACCACGTATACAGCAGCAAATGCTATTACTACTAATAAGGTGGAGGGTTTTTTGATCGATCTCGTTTCCATTGTGTGTGATTTATATGTATTGTATGTTTGCCTAATCCTACCCTCTCCATAGTAGAGGTGCTTGGGTGTGGCTATTTGTTTAAATCATGATCACCTGATGATATCTATCAGGTTTTCACCGGAATAGTAATCCAGTTGGCGCAAAAATGGCTTTTTTTGTATAGCATCCAGGCTAAAAGCATGCACGGGTGCGGTTGCCAGCAGAAAACTTGCCGCGCTCAACGTAAATACGGAGTAGCCCAGCGGCGATTCGATCCCGAATGAAATAGCCATCGCGATAGCAAAACAAAAGCTTAAAATACCGCTGCCAATGGCTGCGATACGGGTGAACAGCCCTACCAACAGCAGCAAACCAAACGCTGCCTCGCCAATGGTGGCAATAATTGCCAGTGGCGCTACCAATACATCGGGTACAAAACTCATTACCTGTTTAGCATAGGCAATAAAATGCTGCCAGTCGCCCCAGCCAACATGTGGCTTTCCGTTAGCGCCAAATGCGCCAAGGCGGTCGGCAACTTCCCATAAATATGCTATCCCTATCGACAGGCGGAGGAACAATACAGGTGCTTTAAAATTTTCGGGCGTTTGCATAATGTGATTTGTTTTATTGATATAAAATTACGTACTTGGTGGACTATACACATAGTCCAGAAATAACAATCAAGATAGTCCAGATGGAATTATTAGAGAGCCTTGTAAGTATTGATAAAAACCTGCAGGTGCCTGTTTACCTTCAGGTGGCCAACGAAGTGATTTGCTCTATCCGTAAGGGTATACTAAAACCGGGCGTGGCCTTACCGGGCAGCCGTGTTTTGGCCACTTCATTAAACGTACACCGCAAAACCGTGGTGGCCGCTTATGACGAGCTTTATGCCCAAAGCTGGGTGGATGTTTTACCGCGCAAGGGTATCTTTGTGGCCAAAAACCTGCCCAATATAGCGCCCAGGGCATTAAGCGAAGCACCGCATCCGGTTGGTTTTGCCAACAAAACCTTGTACGATGTGGACGATACCCGGGTAATTTGCCAGGATATGTTTGTGGCGCCCCCCGAGGGAAATCTGGTGTTTAACAATGGATCGCCCGATACGCGCATTGCACCGCTGGAACTAATGATACGCGAGTACCGCAGGCTTGCATCGCAAAAGTTTAATACTAAGTACCTGATGTACGGCCCGGAGCAGGGATCTGAAAGCTTACGTATAGAGCTGGCCAAATTCTTTTCGGAAACGCGCGGGCTGCATGTAGGCGCCGATAATATAATTATTACCAAAGGCGTACAAATGGCGCTTTACATTGTAGCACAGGTACTGCTGAACAAAGGCGACACCGTAGTAGTAGGCGACCCCGGCTACAGCATGGCCAACGAGGTTTTTATGCAGGCTGGGGCCAATATTGCCCCAGTACCTGTAGACCATTATGGTATAAACCTGGATGCTGTAGAAGCCCTTTGCAAAAAGCAAAAAATACGGATGCTGTTTGTGATACCGCACCATCACCAGCCTACCACAGTAACGCTTTGTTCCGAACGGCGTATGCGTTTGCTGGAACTGGCCAAAACATACAAGTTTGCCATTGTGGAAGACGATTATGATTACGATTTCCATTACTCCAGCAGCCCTATTTTGCCCCTGGCGAGTGCAGATGATTACGGTAGCGTTATCTATGTGGGCTCGTTTTGTAAAACCATTGCATCGGGGTTGCGCATTGGTTTTATGATAGCCCCGCAAAACCTGATTGCACAAGCCACCCGCCTGCGCCGTCTTATCGACCGGCAGGGCGAGCAACTTTTAGAGGAAGCCATGGCCAACCTGCTGAAAAACGGCGATATAGGCCGTCACCTTAAAAAAGCCAATAAGCTTTACCAGGAGCGCCGGGATGTACTTTGCCGCCTTTTGCAGGAGAAACTGGGCGATAACGTATCCTTTACTATCCCTAACGGCGGTTTTGCGGTTTGGATGGAATACAAAAATGGGATCGACCGGATCAAAGTAACGGAGAAAGCCGCCGAAATGGGGCTAACCATAGGCAGCGGATGCGAGCATTACCACGACCCGCTTGTGCGCCACAATTTTGTGCGCCTCGGCTTTGCCTCTATGAATGTGAAAGAACTGGAAGAAGCGGTAGATATTTTAGCAAGGGCCATGAAGAAGGCGGTGGTGTAAGCACCTGTACGAATTGTACGATCCGTACAGTTCGTACAACTTCGTACAGCTCGTACAATTTTTTGGGCTATTCGTACAGTTTCGCACAACTTCGTACAGTTTCGTACAACTTCGCACAGTTTCGTACAGCAAAATGCAATTGTGCAAAAATCCGCGTTTTTCTGTGGTTTTTCGGTGTTTTTCTGTGGGTAAATCGTACCTATCTGCAGTTTTTTCAAGACAACGAAATTTTGGCTTTTACCAACTACCGGGCGGCACAAACAGGTAGGTTATAACAATCCATGCAACGTTTTTTTGTGGCCTGTTAAATCTTATTTCCGGGGGTAGCTCTGGCCTGCTTCGCGATGGCAATAGGACGAATGGCGGGGCGGCCCTGCTACAGCTTAATTATCCGGTTCATCACCTCATCCTTCAGTTGCCGGCCAATGGGTATGCGGTGCGGCCCAATGTGCAGCATATTACCCTCGATGGTGTTTACCTTGCCGAGGGATACAATAAACGATTTATGGGTTTGCATAAATGCCTGCCCGGGGAATTTTTCTGCCAGGGC
>CBFGNE010000443.1:0-4268 GCA_965649995.1 uncultured Mucilaginibacter sp. | reverse complement strand
CCTGCCATTGGCCTGATGTAAAAGGCGGTGTTGCCGTTGCCGAAGCCCAATTGCGGGCCAATCCCTAAATAATAATCCAGCCCGGTTGCATTTTTAACATCGGCCTGGTATTGGTAGTAAGCACCAATATAGGTTGCATCTCCCCCAAAGGTTAATTCGGCTTGACCGGCAGCATTTTTAGAAAAGAAATGTTTAATGGCAGGCCCAACCAAAGTCGACCCGTCTCCAAAATCAACGGCAAGCCCTGCAGACGTTTGGGCATTTGCGCTGTTTGCAAAATAAAATAATCCGGCTACTGCTAATAAAAGTACCTTTTTCATGAAATTTGATTTAGATGATTATAATATAACTTGTTTTCGCAATAATATTACGTGTTGGGCAATATTACCACGCAACAATAACCATCAGTTAATAAATATGTTTATAAAACTTTTACTTTTTGATGGTACAGTAAGAGCCTCTCATGCATACGCGGGGGACTCTTTAAAAAAAGAGCTTGCAGCAGCTGGGCGTTCCACATTGTATATTACTTAGTTCGCATGCTGTTGCGGGTCCGCTGTGAAAACTACCGAGACAGAAATTCCGACAGCGATATGGGAAAGCCTGGAGAAATTAATTTTCCGGGCTTTCGATTTTTCTATGCTGAGGAAAAGTATATTTAAGCATGCCTATTAATCCTAAATTCATCACCACATCGTTTTGGAACGCAATTGCCTATATCATTTTGATCCTGTTCCTGCTCGCCAGAAATATTTGGGGTCTCGTGTTAAATGGGTTGGCATGGCAGGTATTAGGCCTTCTCGATCAGTTATTGCTCGTCCTCCTGTTTATTTTTGTTATAGAGGTTTTGCGCCGGGCGAATGAGAAACCCTATATCATTATAAGTTACTGCCTCTATCCTGTTATTATGGTGGTGAGTGGCACTATTTTCACCTTTTTTAAACCGTCTTTTCTAAGTCCGGTTGTTACGTCATTGGGCGTTTTGGCACTATTAGTAAATTTCAATTTATTTATACAGGTGTTCAGGTTAAAGAGGTCACCGGAGCGTATTTACTGCCAGATGGTTGCTATAACTGTATGTGTGATTTTATTTATCAAGCAATTGTTTCCAATACTCTTTGTGTCTTTTTTCCATTTTGATCAGATCATATTTAAAACCGCCATGGACCGGGCGGCTTTGGTTGAATTGGCGCTCTACATTTTTGTTCCGATAAATGTTATCCTGATGATTCGGAAATTAAACGGCCTGCAAGCTGGCGGAGAGGACAAGCCTGTAATGGATATTTAATTCACCTGTTTCTTGCTAAATTAGCCAGGTTGCATATCTATATGAAAGTAAGCAAAAAAACAACCTCTTATCTAATTGCAATAACCTTAGCGTATATTTTGGTTGTTGCATTTACAGGATTTTTAAAAATTGCTCACATCCCTCTAAATACTGTTGCAAGATACATTTTGAACTTTTTGATTGAGGGCGCCTATTTGATAATGATATTGTTCCTGACATCGGTACTGAGGCTTCTTCAAGAAAAAAAAACCTTAATAGACGTTTTTCTTATTTATCTTTTTTTGGATACCGTAATTTTTTTGTTGCGCATGTTCCTTTTTGGCACTTCTGTTATAAATGGCAACATGCTTTTAAACTTTTTCGCATTTTTTGTAACGGCTTATTTCATTGTTTATACAATGAGGGTTAAACACAAAGGTTTTTCAGCCTTATTTAAGTCGTTCGGTTTGATAATGTTGTTCTCCATACTATTCAGGACAATCGGGTCTGCTATGTATATTCAACATTATAGCGGCAGAAGCATGCTGTCTTACATGGTTATATCAGAACTTCTTGTACCAATTGTTGTGCTGTTTATTCTCTACAAAACCCGGGGGCACTTAAGCAAGCATCCGATGCCAAATACTCCTCTTATCAAAACTATCTAATACCTATCTCCCTAATTTCGGTGTCACCACCGAAATTCCGTACTCTGCGCCTTTGCGTGAAAACAACCCAAGAATCAACATCTACCAAAACTTATAACAAACCATTACCTTTAATCTACTATCTCTAAAATATCTCATCATGATCAAGGCAGCATGTATTACCGTTTTATCAGCTTTAGCTTCAACAATTTCCTTCGCCCAAAATCGCGCCCGCGACTTAGGTATCCAGTTCGACGGCAAGCCCGGCACCTATAATGCCATTACCGATGTAAAAGGCGTTTTGGTGGGCTATAAAACACTTATAAAAGGCGATGGTGCGTTGGTTACCGGCAAAGGTCCGGTGCGTACAGGGGTAACGGTTATTATGCCGAATGGCAAATCCATCAACCCGGTTCCTGCCGGATGGTTTTGTTTGAATGGCGACGGGGAAATGACCGGCACCACCGTTATTGAAGAGTATGGCCTTAGTTACGGCCCCATCGGCATTACCAATACCAACAGCGTTGGCGTAGTGCGCGATGCCATTGGCGAGTGGAACATTAAGAATTTTTCGAGAGGCGGGCTAATTGATTTTTCTTTCGGGCTGCCTGTGGTTGCCGAAACTTTTGATGGTGTTTTAAACGACATAAACGGGTTGCACGTAAAAAAAGAGGACGTTTTTGACGCCCTAAACAACGCGCATGGCGGTAAAATAGAAGAAGGCAATGTAGGCGGCGGCACTGGCATGATGCTATTTAATTTTAAAGGCGGCAGCGGCACATCATCCAGGTTGATCAAAATAGATACGGCGAATTACACCGTGGGCGTGCTTGTGCAGGGTAACTTTGGCGGGCGAAAGGATTTGGTAATCACCGGCGTACCGGTAGGCAAGGAATGGAAAGGCGATATGCCGTTAATCAATTCCAAACCCAAGGACGGCTCCATCATCATTATTGTAGCTACCGATGCGCCCCTGCTGCCCGCGCAGTTAAAAATGGTTGCCAAACGCGCGTCGCTGGGCGTTGCACGCACAGGCGGGCTGGGCCGCAATGGTTCGGGTGATATTTTTTTGGCGTTTAGTACCGTAGCGCCAAAACAGAATGAGAAAGGCACACTGGAAAGCTGGACGGTATTACCAAAAGAGCAAATGGACAAAGTATACCAGGCAACGGTAGAGGCTACCGAAGAAGCCATCATTAACGCTATGGTAGCCGCGAAAGATATGAAGGGTGTTAATGGAAACACCGCCTATGCCATCCCCCATGATAAATTGATGGAACTGATGAATAATTATAGCCACAAGGAAGTGAAGTAGGCGTTTGGAGGTTAAAGATCAGAAATGCTCGCCCCCTGGTTACGTTTCCCCCACCGAAATTAATGGGATTAGGAGTTATCACAAAGGTGTTCCAGCGTATTTTTATAACTTTTTGTGTTTTAATTTAAGTTACTGATAATAAACATATTGGTAGCATCATATAAACAACAGGGGTGTTCCAAAGTGTTTCACCAAAAACCACAAGTAACTAATAGTCAATACAAACCAAAAACAGGGTGTTCCACACGCAAAGTGGAACACTTGCAATTTTAACAACCAAACGTATCCCACAAATTTCTACGTTCCCGCCCAAAATTCCGGTAGGCTATTTTGGTTGATGCATGATAAGTGCATTGATAATAGCGGCCACAGCTTCAGCAGGCATTTTTGCTACCAGGTGGGCATGGCCCTTACCACCATCATCCCAGGTGTTGCTTCCGTCAATTGCAATTTTTATCCGCCCTTTATGTAAATTGTAATATGGCGAATAGCCTTTTACGGCAACCAGTACGGCCGTCTCATCCCAACTGTTACGGCCGGGCGCATCCTCGGCAGCCATGGGTATGCACAAGCCGAACACATCTTTCACCGGCGAGTTTTTTATGGTTGTATTGTGTATAAGTGGCAGGCCGGTTTTTACCTTCTCCCCTATTTCGCCCCCGCTAAAAATAACGGGCACCGGCCAGTTATCCAGTGCGTATTGGCTTGCAGCTGCATCCCGGTTCACGTTAAACTCCGAGCCTTCGGGAAATTTACCACCCATACTCACCAGCTGTTTCACCTTTTTGGCAACCAGTTGCTTACCATCAAGCTGAGAGTACTCGTCCGCACCTGATCTCAGCAGATCGCTCATATTTGTAAGAAAACCGATGGTTACAATGGTTACGCTATTATCAGGCTCTGCGGCTAATATTTTACGGTAAAGTTTTACTGCGTCCTCCGCTTGGGCATTGGTTTTTATTTTATGCGGGTATTTGGCTAATACAGTATCCGTCCAGTGTTGCCAGTCGCGCAGGCCCAGCGCTTTGCCTTTGGGCAC
>CBFGNE010000442.1:0-4277 GCA_965649995.1 uncultured Mucilaginibacter sp. | reverse complement strand
ATGCATCATTTAGAGTGTGGTAAGATAGTAATATTTGGCGCCGGTACAGGTAACCCGTATTTTACTACCGATACAGCCGCATCCCTGCGTGCAATTGAAATAAAAGCTGATGTGGTACTGAAAGGTACCCGAGTTGACGGTATCTACACCGCCGACCCGGAGAAAGACCCCGCAGCAACCCGTTACGACGAAATCTCCTTCCAGGAAGTGTACGATAAAGGCTTGAGTGTAATGGATATGACAGCCATCACACTGTGCCAGGAAAATAAGCTTCCTATCATTGTATTTGATATGAACAAGCCCGGCAACTTTATGAAGATTGCTCAAGGCGAACCGATAGGCACGCTGGTAAAATAAAAGGCAAATTCAACAAGAAGGCCTGCTGAGATCAATTTCAGCAGGCCTTCTTATTTATTATACCGTAATGATCTCGCGCTACGCCTCAACCGTAAACTTTTCCCCAATTTGTTGCCTCCACATCGCGTAGTACAAACCTTTTTGGTCAATTAGGTCGTGGTGTTTGCCTTCTTCAATAATGTGCCCTTTCTCCAGCACAAATATCCTGTCGGCATGCATAATAGTGGATAGGCGGTGGGCTATCAAGATGGTGATCTGGTCATTCAGTACTGATACATCGCGGATAGTATCAGTAATTTCCTCTTCGGTAATCGAATCTAACGAAGAAGTGGCTTCGTCAAAAACCAGAATATCGGGCTTGCGCAGCAGGGCGCGTGCTATAGATAAACGTTGCTTTTCGCCACCGGAAACCTTAACACCGCCTTCGCCGATAACGGTATCCAAACCCTTATCCGCACGCGCCAGTAAGGTTTGGCAGGCAGCACGGTGCAATACATTCATACAATCTTCATCCGTAGCCTCGGGCCGCACAAACAAGAGGTTCTCGCGGATAGTGCCCGAGAACAACTGCGTATCCTGGGTCACAAAACCTATCTTTTCGCGGAGCTGATCAAGGTCGATATTTTTGCTTAGGATACTGTTATAGGACACCTCACCATCAAATGGTTGGTATAATCCTACAAGCAGTTTAACCAGAGTGCTTTTCCCCGATCCGGATGGGCCAACAAAGGCGATAGTTTCACCAGCTATGGCTTCAAAGCTAATGTGGTTTAACGCGTTACGGCTTGCTGTTAAATGTTTAAAGCTAACGTCGTCGAAAGTTAATTTTGCTATTTTTTCCAGCAGCACAGGTTTCTCTGGTTTTTTATCTATCGGCACACTCAAAATGCCCCTGAAGTTATTTAACGATACCTCTGCTTCGCGCCAGCTTAATATTACATTACCTAATTCCTGTAACGGGTTGAACAAGAAGAACGAGTAAAATAGCAGGCTTAGATATTGCCCGGGGCTGATGGTGGTTTCAAATATCAGCACTAAGAGTACCACAACCATACTACTCCTTACAAGGTTTACCGTAGTGCCTTGCACAAAGCTCATGCTGCGCACATACTTTACCTTTTTTAGCTCCAGATCGAGGATTTTGTAAGTGGTGTTATTTAAACGTTCTATCTCCTGTTTGGCTAATCCTAAGCTCTTTACCAATTCAATATTTCTTAACGATTCGGTTGTTGAGCCTGCAAGTGCAGTAGTTTCGCCTACGATCTTCTTTTGTATCACTTTTATTTTACGGCTTAATACCATACTAACGAAAGCGATAATAGGGATAGCCGCCAGATAAACCAGTGTTACCTTATAACTGATGCTAAGCGAATAGAAAATAACAAATAGCATTCCGGTTAAACTCACAAACAGGATACTAATAAAAGATGTGATGAATTTTTCGCAATCTAAACGCACCTTTTGCAAAATGCCAAGGGTTTCGCCGCTGCGTTGATCTTCAAAAACCTGGTAGGGTAATTCCAGCGAGTGTTTTAAGCCGTCGGCATACATTTTAGCGCCTACTTTTTGGGTGATGATGCTGGTGTAATAATCCTGAAAGTTTTTGGCTATACGCGATACCATTGCCACGCCGATTGCTGCGCCAACAAAAGTTAAAGCCGCCATTAAATACTGATGGTAGGTATAATGAGCCCGGTTACCTATAACCTGGTCTAGTATGCGGCCGCTGATGTAAGGATCGAGTAAGGAGAAGCCTATATTGACACCGGCAAGCAGGAGGGCGATAACTACAACCCCCCGGTAATTTTTTAAGTAAGATAAGAGTATGTTCATTAACACAAAACTAAAAAAAGGGAACGGCTAAGAAGCTCATTCCCTTTAATTTGACAATACGGTTATTTGTTTAACCACAGTGCCCCGATGCTAAAGCTGCATTTCCATTTGGATATTACAACGTTCGTAGGGTGAGGGCAAACCGCTTGTTTTTTTGAACCCCAGTTTATGGTATAGGTTTATAGCCGGCTTTAGTTTGGTGTTGCTTTCCAGGTAAAGTGCTTTTGCGCCAACTGCCCGGGCTTTCTCAATACAGGCAAGCCCAAGCAGGTAGCCGATGCCTTTGCCCTTTGCTTTTGGCGATACGGCCATTTTGGCCAATTCGTACATTTCGTCTTTCATTTTAATCAATGCGGATGTGCCCACCGGTTCGCCTTTATATAAGGCGATCAAAATGTATCCACCCTTATCTAAAATGTACTCTTGCGGATGGCCGAGCGATTTGTGGTCCGTTTCTTCCATTTTAAAGTTTTGAGTTATCCACTCCTCATTTAATTGTTTAAATGCTTCCTGGTATTTAGGTTCGTACGGTACTATTTTTATGTCTTTCGCTTCGCGTATTTTTTTCTCGTCTTGTACCCGCTTAAGTAGGCTTTTCTGTTCCAGTAAAAACTCCCATTCTTCAATAGCTTTCCAAATGTTGTACTGGGTTTCGTCCAGTGCACGCTCTACCGCAGCATTTACGTCGGTATATTGCACTTGTATCCTTTCATTTATCTTTTTCCCTTTTTCGGTGAGCCCTATAAAGTTCTTACGGGCATCTTTTTTATTGGCGATTTCCTGAGCTATGCCACTTTTTACCATCTCTTTTGCAATAGTGCTTACCGAGGGGTGGGAGTGGCTTATCTCCTGTGCTATCTGCATAATAGATTTGGGCTCGCCCTCGGCCAGCGCGTAAAACACTGGGAACCATTTGGGGTTTAGCTCAATATCATAAAGGTTATACACCTTCGCCGCCTGGTCTGTCACCAAATCGCTTAGCCTGCGCAAACGACTTCCGAGTGCCAGTTTGCCCACTTTATTATAAAATTCCATAATAAGTATTAAGTTACGTAATCGATTACGCAAATATAACTTGCTATTTGGGTTTTCCAAATAGCAAGCACATTAAAAAAAGTATATCAACAAAAAAGGGGAACACCTAACAGGCAGTTCCCCTTACTAAACAGTTTAAGCAAGCTTAAACCGTCATGATATCTTTTTCCTTAGCTTCTGATAGCTGGTCTACTTTTATAATGTATGCATCCGTTAGTTTCTGCACCTCTGCTTCGCCAACTTTTATTTCATCTTCAGATACGCCTTCGGTTTTTAACTTTTTAATCTTCTCGTTAGCATCCTTACGGATGTTACGAACGGCAACTTTGCCTGTTTCTGCTTCGGCTTTCGCTTTTTTCACCAGGTCGCGGCGGCGCTCTTCGGTAAGCGGCGGCACGTTAATGCGGATAATTACGCCATCATTTTGTGGGTTAACACCCAGATTGGCCTCCTTTATTGCTTTCTCTATTAAAGGCAGCAGGTTTTTTTCCCAGGGCTGCACCACAATAGTACGCGCATCGGGCGTGTTTACGCTACCCACCTGGCTAAGGGGTGTGGCAGTACCGTAATAATCAACGGTAATATCATCAAGCATGCTTGGGTTTGCCTTGCCTGCACGTATTTTACCTAATTCGTTATCTGCGTGCAAAATTGCTTTATCCATTAAAGCTTTTGCATCATTCACTTGTTTTTTAATGAGTTCGCTCATTGTTTAAGATTTTTGACAAAAATAATAAAAAGTATCAAAGCCCCTAATTATGTTTTACCCACAACGAATTTTATAAAGGTAAATTAAACGTAACAAAAGCGAAAAAGCCGATCGGGCACGCTAAGATATGGGCGAAACATAAGCGCATAAAAAATCACGCCACCAAAATGCATGAAAGCGTGCAAATAAAAAACTATAGCAAAGCGCCGGTTGAGCGGCGCTTTGCTATTATGTTTAAAAAATTACCAACGGCTACCGCCGCCGCCGCCACCGCCGAAAAAAACTGTTGAGAAGCCGCCACCTCCGAAACCTATGCTGTCGCTTGAGTAGCAGCCGCCACCGC
>CBFGNE010000441.1:0-4305 GCA_965649995.1 uncultured Mucilaginibacter sp. | reverse complement strand
CCATCATCATGGGCAGCAAATCCGACCTTGTTATTATGCAGGATGCTGCGGATGTTTTAAAAGAACTGGGTGTTGATTACGAAATTACCGTGGTATCGGCCCACCGCACACCCGACAGGATGTTTAGCTACGCCCGCGCGGCAGCCGACCGCGGTATTAAAGTAATTATAGCCGGTGCAGGTGGTGCCGCGCATTTGCCCGGCATGGTGGCATCGCTAACGCACTTGCCGGTTATTGGTGTGCCGGTAAAATCGAGCAACTCTATTGATGGCTGGGATTCCATCCTCAGCATACTGCAAATGCCAAACGGCATCCCCGTGGCAACCGTGGCGCTTAATGCGGCCAAGAACGCAGGCATATTGGCCGCGCAGATTTTATCTACAGCAGATGAATACCTGGTAGCTAATTTAAAAGCTTTTAAAGAGGAGTTGGCGAGGAAGGTAGAAGAATCGGCTGCAGAAATGAACCGGGATTAAACGGATTGAGCCGATTTTTGGATTAACATCGGGTTAATAACGATAGACGTCTCTTAAGAATCCAAAGCCCTAAATCTTTAGTCGAACCGACTCAAAACTTAGGGCTTTTTTTATGCGTTCAACTTAAAACTTACGCAGTTACAACATGCTCTTTACCAGCTAAGTAACGCTCGGCATCAATAGCGGCCATACAGCCTGTGCCTGCGGCAGTTACTGCCTGGCGGTAAATATGGTCCTGCGCGTCGCCGCAGCAAAACACGCCTTCTACGTTTGTTTCGGTTGAACCAGGGCGGGTTAAAATATAGCCGGTTTCGTCCATGTTGATCACGCCACGGAAAATATCGGTATTTGGTTTATGGCCAATGGCTACAAAGAAGCCGGTAACATCTAAAATGGTGGTTTCGTTAGTAACATTATTGCAAACTTTAACGGCATTCACGCTTTGCCCGTCGCCTAATATTTCGATGGTATCGGTATTGTATAATATCTCAATGTTCGGGGTATTCAGTACGCGGTGTACCATGGCTTTTGAAGCGCGGAACTCATCGCGGCGAACGATCATGTAAACCTTACGGGCTAATTTAGCCAGGTAGGTTGCTTCCTCGGCAGCGGTATCCCCTGCACCTACTATCGCAACATCCTGCCCTTTAAAAAAGAAGCCATCGCAAACGGCACATGCCGATACGCCAAAGCCACTATATTTTTGCTCAGATTCTAACCCAAGCCATTTAGCAGAAGCTCCTGTAGATATAATAACGGTATCAGCTAAAATGGTTCTGCTTTCATCAACTGTTACTTTGTGCGGCAACGAAGAAAAATCAACCGAGCTTACGTAGCCAAAGCGGATATCTGTACCTAAACGTTCTGCCTGTTTGCGGAAATCTTCCATCATCTCAGGGCCCATAATACCGTCCGGGTAACCGGGGAAATTCTCTACATCGGTAGTTTGAGTGAGCTGCCCGCCGGCCAGCATGCCGGTGTACATAACAGGTTTAAGGTCGGCGCGCGAAGCGTAAATAGCGGCTGTATAACCGGCCGGGCCAGAACCTATGATGAGGCATTTAACGTGTTCAGTATCTTGTGGCATTTTGTTCTAAAAATATGATGCGAATTTACGGTTTATTGAAGAGTGGGGCAATAGTGAATGGTCAGCATATTGCCATTGTTGAGGTTTAGAAATAGCTAATAATCTTCCCCTTTATATTTGTAGCGTAAAATAAGGGTTATGTGCTGGTCCACTGTTTTATTCTTAATATGAGCGGGATGCCACTTAGGGCTGGCAGCTATGGCTTCCATTACGGCAAGGCTTAGTTTAGCATCATCAACATCGACTTTAGTGTCAATCAATTGCCCTTCGGGAGTTACTGTGAATGTAAGTGGGACAAATCCTTTTATCTCGGGGAATCCAGCTTTTTTTAGGTGATTAAAAACACGAAGTGTGAAATTGTAATTAGGATACGCGGTATGCATTTTGTCTGTCAAATCGTAATATTTCTCTTTAACAGAATGCCCGTGACTATATTTATTAAAAAATTTAAGTGTACTATCCTGGTAGTACAAATACCAATCCCCCTCTTTTAAGCCTTTTACATAATTTCCTTCAAGATATTTGGTGCCATTAAGATAATAACCTTCCCATGGCCCATCCAGTGTATCAGTAGCATATGTTTGTGAACGATACTTATTTCCATTATCAAAATAATCAATCCACGTACCCTCCTTACGGCCGTTTAAATAATAGCCCGTTTTAAGAACAAACAAGCCCGTATCGAGAAATGAACCTTTTCCCTGAACTATATATTTATTTACAACAGTGTGGTAATAAGTGGCTTTACCATGAAGCATTGTTAACTCTTCATCTAAAAACGTCCCCTTAAACAGAAGTTTATTATTCATATCATATTCAACTGCAAGCCAGGCAGAATCTGTGAGCCGCTGATAAAGCTTATACGATACTGCTTTAGATGAATCTTTTGTTACTTCACCGCGCTTGTTGATAAGTATTTTATGCACCTGCGCTGTGGAAGCGACTGTGAGCAAGGTAAATAAGATTAAGGTTAGGTATAGTTTCATTTACTTACTTCCCTTTATTCGCTTTCAACACCCTAATAAAATTCCCACCCAGTATTTTTTCTACATCCTTTTTTGAGTAGCCTATTTTAAAGAGTTCCGCAGTGATCTTTGAATAATCGGTAACGCTGTCCAGCCCTAAGGGATATGATTCTGCACCGTCGAAATCGGAGCCGATGCCTACGTGGTCTACCCCCATCATTTTTACCATGTAATCGATGTGTTTGATGAGCATACTTAGCGGTGGGCGCAACTGGTCGGCCTCGGTTTTATTAAGAGCGTTTAGGCGGATACTGGCTAAATCGTAATCTTTATAGATAACCCGCAACGAATCGAACTGTGGCTTATGCTTTGCCATAAAAACGGCGTGTTTACCTTCGTACGTACTATCAATAAAGCCGCTGTAAAAGTTAATGAATACTACACCCCCGTTATCTGCAATGGCTTTTAGCTGGTAATCCTTCAGGTTGCGGCGATGGGGGTTTAGCGCGTATACGCAGCTGTGCGATGCTATAACAGGTTTAGTGGTAATAGCCATTACATCCTTAAACGTTTGTTCGCCGGGGTGCGACATGTCTATCATTACGCCCTCTTCGTTCAGTTTGCGTACAATTTGTTTGCCCAGGTCGGTTAGTCCTTTGTGTTGCAGGCTATCGCCATGTAAGGTTTCGTCGCGTGCCGAAGTTGCCCAACTTGTACTGTTGTTCCAGGTGAGGGTGAGGTAACACATGCCGCGTTTTACCAGGCTGTCGATGTAGTCCACCCTGTCTTCTATCATGTGGCCGCCTTCTACCCCTACCATAGCGGCAAGCTTTTGTTGCTTAACCGCTTTCTTCAATTCCTTGGCATTGGTAACCAGCACCATCTTATCCGGATTGCGGTTGATGAGGGCTTGCAACGAATCTATTTCGCGGTTAGCATATGCATAGGCAGTGCCCTTGCCATATTGGTCGCCGCACCAGATGGAAAAAACCTGCACATCCAACCCGCCGGTTTTGGCGCGCACCAGGTCAAAATTACCTGTCGACTGCAATTTGCCAGCATCATTACCGGTTATCAATTCGTTGGATAAGATATCGTTGTGGGTATCAACCAGGATGGCTTTGTGATGGATCTTCTCCACATCCTGTGCTGAAAGTTTGAAGGCAGCGAGTAATAAAAACGGGAGCAAAAGTTTTTTCATGGCAGGAAGATAGCAATAAAAGCAAATTATCAAAAACGGATGTAGCTGTCGGGGTCGAGAATATAGAATATTACAGATGCAGACAGGCTAGCCAAACCTAAAAGCATAAAAACAAAGCCAATCATTTTGCTACTGAAATTATCCAACATAAAATTTTTGTGGTTAGCCGGATCGTACACAACCTCCACCTTTTCCCAAAGTGCATAGGCGGAGGGGTTGCTTGCAAACAGATCGTAATCGCCTGAGATAGGCCCGGAGTCGACCGTTTTAAAATGAATAACGGGATAAAACCTCGCCTGCCGGCTGTTAGTGCCCCAACTCCATCGCTTTACTTTTATTTCTACAACCTGCCCTTGCACACGAATGCCGGTTCTTAGCAATTTGCTGAACTGCGCACGTTTACCGTTGCCTAATACAAGCGTGTACAGCCCCGCAATTGCGCCGAGCAATTCACCATAGGTACGGTCGGATATATCAATGTTGATCATTACGCAAATTATAAAAAGAGACGCACTGTATTGCGCCTTTACCAAATTACGTCTGTATAATCCCCACGTTAAACGCCTTCTCAATGGG
>CBFGNE010000440.1:0-4307 GCA_965649995.1 uncultured Mucilaginibacter sp. | reverse complement strand
CGTACTCATTTATGAAAATCGTTGAGCATTTCTTAACTTCAATAAGCGGCTGCGAACTGGGAATGCAACAGGATAGGCAAGGATATAGTCTACGACTTTAATTGGTTGATTTGGGGTTTGCTTTTTAGGATTTGAACAATGCGAATAGGCAGTGGATTACGCTCTGTATGCTTACGACGCTACCAGTTCTTATATAATAAAGCAGCGTCTAAAAGTTTAAGTGCGGTGCGTTAAGTAAGTCAAAGAAGGATGATTGGGGTAGTTATTTGTTTTAAATAGCTTACTTTTCGTGTTACATATTTCTTTCATATTGCTCTAATAGCAATTGATTGTATTTTTCCAAAAGGTCTATGTACCGATCCTTCCAAACTTTTTCGCTTTCTGGCTCATTAAAAGGCTGGCTAAAGCCTATCTTAAGCTTTTCTACTGGCAAAAAGTCTTCTGTAGTAAATAGCTCCGGAAATTCTACCGAAAAATCGTGCTTAATAAAAACGCCTACCCGATGAATTATCTCCGGTTTAAGATATTTCTGGTTAAACCAGTTGTAAACACATTTTCTGTTGATATTAGCAAGTCGCGCCAACTCACTAATGCTGAAACCTTGTTTCCTGATGGTTAGTTCAACTATTTGGCCGTAATGTTTGTCCATATATGGGCGATTAACACCTTTAAATAAATTTAATTAACAAGGAATTAGTCCTTTTGGATCTATCTTCACTGTTAAAGCACAATTCATGCTTTTAATTACCAGTACTACAGATTTTCCGTTTACCTCTTGTATTTCTCCGCGCTGATTATAAAGCGGCCCGTTTATTATCGTAGCCTCGTGGCCTATTTGTAGATTAGCTAAAGGTATGGCTTCTATATCGGAGTAGTTTTTTACGATGGTCCTAATGTTTTCAATTTCAGTATCCCGCACTATTGCAGGCTTGCCACAAAATGTAACGTAGGTTACCACACCAGAGGTTTGTGTAATTTTCTCAAGGTCTGTAAAGTTGGCACGCACAAACAAGTAGGAATTGAAGAGCGGTACCTCTACCGTTTTGCTACGGTCTGCCCATTGTTTGCTCGTTTTTACCAGTGGGCAATACGATGTTATGTTTTGTTCTTTTAATAGCTGATCTACCTTCTTCTCCCATCGAGAGCGGGTGTAAAGTACTATCCAGTTATTATTATTAACGTTATTCATAGGGATACGCAACTTATTTGTAACTGTGAGGCTGGTTTGTCAAATTGTAAATAGCCACACATTTTATCCAACTAAATTAATGTAAAACAGACATGATATTGCTGAGGTTGGTGCCTTGTATATCAATATGTGAAGTGTTGGGAAATTGAAAAATGCTGAAATTTTGACGCTGCGCCTAAATCGTGGTCATTTTAGTCTTTTTGTTTGCATGTTGTTTACACGTAACGCGGTTCTCTGCCCATAACTATACACCCTTTCTCACTGTTACACATAAACCGTACAAACCCTTTTGCAAACGCCCAAAATGGCTCGAAATAAGTTAAAATTGTATCAAATAAACAACTACTTGTATGCAGTATGCTGTAAGCGAGACGGCGAAGCTTTGTAAGGGGCGTTACCAGACACTTTCTAATTTGTTATGACATCTACTTTTAACTTTTTAAAAAAGTTTCTGCTTTTTCCACTTCTCATAATAGTCACAGTTACGTTCCTTTTTTTTAATGGTAACGCATTTAAAGGAAAAAATACCGATAACGATAATATTCAAACTATAGATATTTTCAATCTGTCGTCAACACCGCAGATAGAGCCCATCAGAATAAATTTTCAGGATAGCAATACACAGGCGCCTCCGGGCTGGTTAAAAGATACAGGAGAACCTTTTTCGGAACATCCAGGTACTTACGAGGGACTGGGGTTAACATTTGGGTGGAAAAGCACCGAAAGTAGAGAACCAATAAGTTTACAAGGCAACGGCCGCGCACGGATAGAACCTGAAGATGTTTTGCTGTCAACCTTTGTGCATATGCAGGCCAACGATATCAGCGCATTAAGGTATGGGACATTTGATGGCGTAAAAGCCAGCGGGTATTGGGAATTGAAAGTACTAAATGGTGTATACAAAGTTACCGTTGCTGCCGGGGATGGTGCAGTTACGAAGGCGAAACAGGTAGACTGCATCAACATAGAAGGCGTTAAAGCCATTTCTAACTTTGTGCCAATAGGTAAGTTGCGAAGTCCGGGCAGATTTAGAGAAGCTACTGTTACGGTAACAGTAACAGACGGATTGCTCACTGTCGATGCCAACGGAGGAACCAATACCAAATTATGCTATGTAAGTGTTGTGCCAATTAGTCTAAACCCTTATTTGTACCTGTCCTCATCACAGCAAAACTTACTAATCGAAAAACAGGATTATACTAAACATACGGCGGGTTTAAAAATCAATAATTCGGCGCAGCAGAAGCTCGTTTACAGCATAACAGCTAAATACCCTAATCGCATTAACGAATGGATGGTACTTAATGTATTGGAAAACGACAATGATTCTGTTTACATCGATTATTCGGCGGCACGTAACCTCCCGGTAGGCGACTACAGAGCACGCATAGAGGTATCATCTGCAGGCTACGTGCCAACAAGCATAGACATATCATTAAGAGTGGTTGATGATAAACGGCCGTACGTAGTGGCTGCCAACCCGGTAAACGGGTCGGTTATTACCACCAATGTAACAATTGCTGCCAATAACCTTTCCATCCCTGAGGTAAAAGGTTTTAAAGGAGGTGCAAATAATGCAACTATCACCAACAAAACGGTTAAACTTTTAAGGTTGGATAACGGCAAAGAAGTAAGTGTGCCGGGTAATGTGCAAGGCACGGGTGGAGGAGATGCTATCAGTTTTACGCCATCGCAACCGCTGGAACCGTATACCAACTATAAGTTTATAATCACCGATGGCGTAAAAACCTATAACGGCACACACTTCGTGCCATTTCAATCTACCTTTTCAACTGCATTGGCACCGGTAGATTCCAGCAATATTATTAAAGCGGAATTTACCAAAATATCAGTACCGGGCACTCAAAATAAGAAGTACACCTCGTTGCTATTTGGGCCCGATGGCAAGTTTTATGCACTAAAGATAAATGGTGGTATAGAGCGTTTTAATGTAGACCACCAAAGCGGCATGCTGAACCGCATGCAGGCAATAAATACATTGGTTAAAAAGAGAGGGGAGTCAACAGCTATTGGGTTAACTTTTGACCCAAACTCTACTTCCGAAAATTTAATCGCCTGGGTTTCGTATTCGTCGGCCGAAATGAACGCCGCCCCCGCATTCGATGGTAAAATATCGAGGCTTAGTGGTGTTAACTTGCAAGACGAGGAACAGATAATTGTTAACCTGCCGCGGTCTACAAGAGACCATATGGTAAACAGTATGGCTTTTGGACCGGACGGTGCCCTTTACATTTCGCAGGGCAGCAATAGCTCGGCAGGAAATTATGATAAGGGTTGGCAACGCGAGGAAACATTGCTTTCCGGAGCGATTCTTCGGCTGGATATCGACAAACTTAATAAGGTGAAATTGCCGCTGGATGTAAAGACCAGCGATAATCAAAACCTTATAAACAATGCGCCGGCCTCTAATATAAAACTTAGCGACGGCAAGTATAATCCATATGCGCTTAATTCGCCCTTAACCATTTATGCATCGGGCATCCGCAACGCGTATGATATGGTTTGGCATACCAATGGGCAGTTGTATATCCCAGCTAACGGATCGGGTGGCGGGGGCAACTCGCCTGCCGCAATCCAAAAAACTAAGCGCCCGGATGGAACTTATTATAGCGGCCGTGCGGTTTTGGCTACAGAAAATGTACCGGTGCAGCACGACTGGCTATTCAGGGTAAACCCAAACCGGGGCGTTGGCTATTATGGCCATCCAAACCCTTTGCGTGGCGAGTATGTGATAAACCGTGGGTATGCAGACAACCCAATGTATCAGTCATCGGTTAAGCCCGATAAAAATTACCGTGGGGCCGCGTTTGACTTTGGTTACAACAAATCGCCAAACGGCGTGATTGAATATAAAAACAGAGCCTTTAACGGCGCACTTAAAGGTAAATTACTGGTATGCCGTTTCAGCGGCGGCGGCGACATTATGGTGCTGGAACCAGGTGTAATCAACAAAACTGGAAACTTAAAACCCCAGAATGATGGGGGATATGACATCGTACGTTCTGCGAGTGGCTCAGGCAACTACGGTTTGATTGGGATGGTTGGTTTTGCCAACCCATTAGATCTTACCGAAGACGTAATTAACGGTAACTTATAT
>CBFGNE010000439.1:0-4310 GCA_965649995.1 uncultured Mucilaginibacter sp. | reverse complement strand
CAACCTGGCTGCGGGCAGTCTTCGGACTGATGATCTTCCCCGAATCGGCCACGCAGGCTACCTTATCATCCTTAATAACACCTGTAGCAGGGTGCACCAATACCTTCACAAAATGCACCGACCAGCTTTGCATCGAGTACTTCTCGTTATTTGCCCCGGGTGCCGATTTGGTTAGCACTTCCAGCGATGGCAGGTTGTTATCCTTCAAAATCTTTACATAATCGGGTTTATCCGTACCGCCATTGCCCATCAATTTCTGGAATTTCTCCTTCAATACCACGCAAGCATCGTCCACCGCAGACCCCACGCCCGAAACAGTTGCCGAGCCGCCCTGCATAGGTGCATCCGGCAGCGAGGAATCGCCCATCTCAAATTTTATATTACCGGCATCAATGCCTATTGCGTTGGCAGCTATCAGCACCATGGCAGTGCCTGTACCCGGGCCGATGTCTGTTACCGCACTTTGTATGTGTAGTGTGCCATCGGCTTTCATGCTGGCCCTTACAACTGCTACATCGCGGTAAGCGCCAAACATACCGCCCGCCATGCCATAGCCTGCCAGCCAGCCGTTTTGCAGGTTGGAGCCCGGTTCGGCTTTACGGTTTTCCCAGCCTATTTGGTTGGCGCCCATAGCGTAGGCCTCATCCAAAAATTTGCTGCTGTATTCCTTCCCGTTATCGGGATCAACCTTAGCGTAATTTTTCAGGCGGAGGTCGATAGGGTCCATCTTCAGCGCGTAGGATAATTCATCCAGCGCCGATTCCAAAGCGAATGCCCCTGTAGCCTCGCCGGGGCCACGCATCCAGGTAGGCGTGTTTACATCAAGCGATAACAGTTTATAACGGGTGGTTACATTCGGCACGGCGTATAAGCCCTTGCTGGTATTGATAGGCCCTTCGGCAAAATCCTCGAAGCTGGATGTTTGTCCAACGGCCTCGTGGGTTATGCCCACCAGTTTTCCATCGGCAGTAGCGCCAATGCCTATTTTTTGCCAGGTGTAAGGCCGGTACCCTACCGAGGTAAACATATCCGGGCGGCTAAGCACCAATTTTACCGGGCGCTTTACCACTTTTGCCCCAAGGATAGCAGCAATCTCGTGCGGCCAAACCTGCAGGGCGCTCCCAAAGGCACCGCCTACGTATTGCGCGTTTACCTGCACATCTTCTTTTTTTAAGTTGAAGGCTTTGGCAATATCATCGCGCGTGGCCTGCGTGCCCTGGGTTTTATCCCAAACGGTGAGTTTATCGGGCGCATCCCAGCGGGCGATGATGGCGTGCAGTTCCATAGGGTTGTGCACATCGCTGGGGTGGGTATATTCCTGTTCCAATTTTATGGGTGCCGTTTTCCAGGCATCTACCGTGCCCTTGGTAAAATCTTTACCGTCCCAGGCGGCCTTTCCACGGCTCAGGTCGTATGGAGGTTTTGTATCATGCGCAATCTTGTTATAGGTAGCTTTAACCAGCGATGCACCGTATTGCGCCCGCTCAAAGGTATCTGCAACCACCATAGCAATGGGGTGCCCGTTGTATAATACCTTATTATCGTAAAAAACCTTTAGCGGGCCTGATTTTGCGCCTGGTTTAGAGGCTTTTGTTGAGATATGCCCCGGCACTTTTGGCGCGTTTAAATACGTAAGCACAGCCAGTACACCCGGCGCAGCCGAAGCCGCTTTGGTATCTATAGCAGCTATGGTGCCTTTTGTAATGGTGCTGCCTACTAACACGGCGTAGGTCATATTGGGTTGATTAAACTCTGCGGAGTATTTAGCGGCACCGGTAACTTTGGCGCGGCCATCAACCCGGCTCATGCCATCGGCAGATGTTGGGATGGGTTTGTTTAGTAAAGTTTCCATATTATGCTAAGCCCCCCGCATGCTTTAAGGCCTCGGCAATAGTGGCCGGGGCAAGTTTTAGTTTGAATGCATTATGCTCGCGGGCCTTTGCGCCCTGCATGGCCAATTGTGCAGCCTTGTTAAAGTTTTCTTCGGTTGGTGCTTTGCCGGCCAGGAATTTCTCGGCATCAAACAACCTCCATGGCTTATGCGCTACGCCGCCCATGGCTAAACGCGCCTGTTTGATGACGCCGTTTTGGATATCCAATGCAGCCGCTACTGAAACCAGCGCAAAGGCATAGGATTGCCTGTCGCGCACCTTTAGGTAATAGCTGTTTTTGCTGAAATTATTATCGGGGATGTCTACGCCTAATATCATTTCGCCGGTAGCTAAGTGGTTATCCATTTCGGGGTGCTCGCCCGGCAGGCGGTGGAATTCTGTGAAAGGGATGCGCCTTTGGCCTTTTTTACCGGCGATGGTTACCGTGGCATCCAGCGCAGCAAGGGCCACGCACATATCGCTTGGGTGTACCGCTATGCATTGCGGGCTTGCCCCAAAAATGGCATGCATACGGTTGTAGCCGCCCATAGCGCCGCAGCCGGTGCCGGGCGTACGTTTATTGCAGGGCATAGCGGTATCGTAAAAATAAGCACAGCGGGTACGCTGCATCATGTTGCCGCCAACGGTTGCCATATTGCGCAACTGCGGCGATGCACCTGCCTTTAAGGCCATGGAAAGCAACGGCTGTTTATCCAGCACCAAACTGTTTTCCGACAGTACACTATTGAGTGTTAGCGCCCCTATGTGCAAACCTTCGGGACTTGTATTGATAGTATTTAAAGGCAGGTTGTTAATATCCACCAGCTTATCGGGCGACATAACGCCTTTCTTCATCAGATCTACCAGGTTGGTGCCCCCGGCGATGATCTTGCTGCCCGGTTTAGTCAGTGCATCCAGCACGGCTGCCTGGCTGGCGGGGCGTACATATTGAAACTGTTTCATACGGCTTGCCCTCCTGCTTTTACTTCTTGTATGGCGTTTACAATGTTGGGGTAAGCGCCACAGCGGCAAATGTTACCGCTCATATATTCTCTTATTTCTCCTTCCGAATTGGCGTGCCCCTCGCGGATGCAAGCCACTGCGCTCATGATCTGCCCCGGCGTGCAATAACCGCACTGGAAGCCATCGTGCTTTAAAAAGGCTTCCTGCATCGGATGCAGTTCTTCGCCTTTGGCCAGCCCTTCTATGGTGGTTATCTTTTTGCCATTTACCATTACGCCCAGCGTGAGGCAGGAGTTTACCCGTTGCCCATCCACATGCACGGTGCAGGCACCGCATTGGCCGTGGTCGCAGCCTTTTTTTGTGCCGGTAAGGTCAAGCTGTTCGCGCAAAATGTCTAATAGGGTACTGCGCGGCTCTACCTGCAGGCTGTGTGCTTTGCCGTTCACTTCCATTTTTAGGGGCATTTTTTCAAATACGGCGGCAATTTGCTCATCTACATGGCCAGACGCGGCTTGTACAACTGTAGCCGGCGCAAGGGCCACAGCCGTTAATACGGATGTTTGCTTGATAAAATCGCGGCGTGTGCCATTGGTAAGGCCTTCGCCGCCGGGCGGGATGGTTGGCTTTTTATCGGGCATAGGTATTGGGTTTATAAAGGAACGTCAATGTAGCATTTTCTTATATTATTAAAATAGAATGCAGGCAAAAAAAGTTTTAGGGTAATTGGTTTTGAGTGAAATAAACTATTTGGAATGAGGCTTGCGCCGTGCTTTCTCAATCCTCAATTAAATATACTTTCTCCAAAACTTTGATTTAAGCCAAAACAACAGTTACTTAGGCGTTTTATGCAATCGATTGGTATACCCCAGTTATAAGTTTATGAAGAAGCTCTTTACCGCCCTGTTATTGTCATCGCCTTTGTTAGCTTTTTGCCAGCAACCCTTAAAATTATGGTACCAACAACCCGCCAAACGCTGGACCCAGGCATTACCGGTGGGCAACGGGCGTTTGGGTGCAATGGTTTTTGGCCGGCCCGAAGATGAACTGATCCAGCTAAACGAAAGTAGCTTATGGTCGGGCGGCCCGGTAAAAAAGGGCAATATGAACCCGGAATCGGCATCGTACCTGCCTAAAGTACGGGAAGCAATTTTTGCCGGCGATTACCAAAAGGCACAGGAGCTCAGCAAAAAAATGCAGGGCCATTTCTCCGAAAGTTATTTACCGTTGGGCGATATCGGCATTAAGCAAGCCTTTGGCGGGGCGGCCATCAGCAATTATTACCGCGACCTAAACATAGGTGATGCTGTTGCCACCACGCGCTTTACAGTAAATGGCGTTACCTATACCCGCCAACTGTTTTCATCAGCGCCCGCACAGGTAATGGTGTTGCGGTTAACCGCCAGCAAGGCCAACCAGCTTACTTTAAAAGTACTGGCAAGTATGCAATTGAAAAGCCGGAAATCTGTCATTGGGCAA
>CBFGNE010000438.1:0-4314 GCA_965649995.1 uncultured Mucilaginibacter sp. | reverse complement strand
TAAAAAGAGCGACCAGGCCGCCTTTACCGGTATAGATGATGGCGAGAAAACCAAAACTATCAACATCAAATTAAAAGAAGATAAAAAAAACGGCTATTTTGGCAAGGTTGATGCGGGCGTTGGCACCAATGGCTACTACGAAGGTCAATCGCTTTTTAATAAATTTAAGGGCAAAAAGAAGATGTCGGCCTATGGCACCATCGGCAATACAGGCAAAACCGGCCTTGGTTGGGAAGACAACAATAAACTGGGATCAAGCGGCGGGCTACAGTTTAACGATGACGGCGGCGCTTTTTTTGATGGTAGCGGCGGCGACAACGGGCTGGATTCGTTTAGCGGGCGATATGATGGCGATGGTATACCGGTAGCACGCACCGGCGGCTTGCATTATGACGATAAATGGAAGAACGACAAGTATACTATTAACACTAACTACAAAATAGGTTCGTTATCCGTAGACGGTACGCGCAATACCATAACCCAGCAAAACTTACCTAAAGATGCTGCTGGCAAGGTAAGTACTATTAACAGTGTAACCGATCAAACCTTCGATAATTACATGTTCCGCCAGAAACTGGATGCGGCTTTCTCGATAAAGCTGGATACCACATCAACTATAAAATTCACGGTAGATGGCACTGTTAAAAACAGTACTACGCGGACTACCAATCAAACCACGAGCCGCAGGGGGGATGAGAGCTTACTTAATAAAAACGAACGTAATGTGGATAATGATGTGGATCAGCAATTATTCAATTTCTCCACTTTGTATACCAAAAAATTAAAAAAGAAGGGCCGTACCTTGTCGGTTAATTTCACTACCGGGTTTACGGACAATAAATCTAACGGCTTTTTGAAATCAAACCTTGCTCTTTACGATGAGCAAGGCCAGTTAGACAGTACCCAGGTGGTGGATCAGCTTAAAACTGACAAAACAAAAACATCCAAGGTAAATACCAACGTTACCTACACCGAGCCGATATCCAAATACCTTTCGGCGATAATAAGCTATGGCCTTAGCTTTAACAACAGCAATGCCGACCGCAAATCCTTCGACCAGAGCGCTCCGGGTGTATACAACCTGCTCAACGATTCGCTGAGCAACCATTATATATTCAACCAGGTAAGTAACCAGGGCGGGCTAAACTTTAATTACAAACGAGGTAAAAGTACATTGCGGTTCGGCACCCGTATAGCTGATGTTACCTTTAAACAAGAAGATGCTATAGGCGGCGATTTGAGAAAACGAAGCTTCACCAACTGGAACCCCAGCGCAAACTACCAATACAAGATATCTACTTACGGCTCGCTTAACATAAACTACTTTGGCAACCAAACCCAACCCACTATAGACCAATTGCAGCCGATCCGTGTAAACACCGACCCATTAAACGTGGTAATTGGTAACCCTGCACTTACGCCGTCGTTTACGCACCGCCTTAGTTTATGGTATAATATGTATAAGGTGCTTAGCGAGCAATCGATATGGTTAAATGGTAGTTATAACTTCACCACCAACCCCATCGTAAACCATGTAATTACCAATACCGCACTGGGCAAAAGCACTGTACAGGCAGTAAATTTGGCTAACCAGCGCCCATCCAATTACAACCTTAGTGTGGATATGGGCCGCAAGCTAACCGCACTGGGCATTAACCTGGGTGCCCGCGTAAGTACCAACGGCAATATATACTACAGTTTGGTTACCACGCCTAGTATAACAGAACAGCTTAACCGCACAAATTCAAACACGTATTCGGGCCAGCTAACAATATCAAAGTATAAAGAGAAAAAATATCAGATATATATTGATGCCGGACCAGATTATTCGGTAGGACAATCGTCTATACAGCCCGATAAAAACAATAATGGCCGGGGTTTTAATGCCAGTTACTATATCGAGGTTTACCTGCCGCTTAAATTCAAGATAGGTACCGATGCGCAATACCAGTATAAAGCGGCTACAGAATCAATTCCCCAAGATTTTTCACAAACTATTGTTAATGCCAGCTTGACAAAATCGTTCTTCAAGTCGGAAGCATTAAAGCTGAGCTTGCAAGGGAGAGACCTATTGAACCAAAATTCGGGCTTCAGCCGCAATTCGTTTGGCGGGAACTTTACGCAATCAAAATATACCACCATACGCAGGTATTTCATGCTATCGGTAATTTGGGATTTTAGCGGAATGGGCGGCGGAACACCGGCAAAAAAATAATACGGAATTAAAATATTAAGCTATTACACACATGAAAAAGCACTTGTTTATACTGTTGGCCTGCCTGCTTAGCAGCGGTATTTTATCGGCACAAAACGCGCATTTTACAACCTCGGGCATCATAGAGTACGAGAAGAAGGTAAATATGTACGCCGTTATCAAAAAAGTAATTAATAAGGATAACGAAAGCTGGTATACGCCGGCTTTTGAATCGTACAAGAAAAACAACCCGCAGTTTAAAACACTGAACAGCAAGATGACCTTTGGCGGCAACAAAACGTTGTATGCGCCTGTGGAGACCGAGGAAGTGCCAAGCAACAGCTGGTTTAGCGATATGCCCCTGGCGCAGCAAATAAACACCATTTATACTGACCTGAACACTTACTTTAGCATTACCAATAAAAAGGTATTTGATGAACAGTTTTTAGTGAAGGATACCGCGCGCAAAATAAACTGGAAAATTACAGATGAAACCCGCGAAATTGCAGGCTACACCTGCCGCCGCGCAAACGCCATTGTGCTGGATTCCATTTACGTAGTTGCTTTCTATTCCGACGAGATCCCGATATCCGGCGGGCCCGAATCGTTCACCGGCTTACCGGGTATGATATTAGGTGTAGCCCTGCCACACGAAAATGTAACCTGGTTTGCCACTAAAGTAACGGATATGCCCGTTGCCGAAACCTCGCTTAAAGTGCCTGCCAAAGGCAAGGCAGTTACCTATACCGGGCTATTTACCACCCTCACGCGGGTGATGAAAGATTGGGGCGAATACGGACAAAAATTTTTTAAGATATACTTACTGTAAGCCTGAGCCTCCCGTCCCTGCCAACATCCGGCCAGGGACGGGAGGTTACGCTTAAATATCTGTCACAATCGCCTCACCTGTGTCGGTATCGGCCGTCAGCGACGAATCTTTGTCATTCACGCTATCATCCGTACCAACCAATTTCCCATCAGATGAAGTAATTTCATCACCGGGCAATTTCTCCCTTAAATCTTCAGTATCGGCATGCGGGTTCACAAATTCGCCCTCCAAAGGCGCTGATAGGTTGGTTTTCTCTTCGTCGGGCTTTTGGTTAAAAACGTTTGCAGTTTCCATATTTAGAAGAATAATTAAATAGGTGGTGTAAAGCCATGCAAACCGGTCGATTGATTATTACTCAAGTTATCCGGGGCATGCCATTTAAAGTATTAATTGCACTGCATCTAAATTAATGCTGCGCAATATCCGCCAATTCGCTTACGTCGGTTTTTAATTTTCTGGCCTTCTTTTCTTTATTTTTCAAGTAATCCTGCGCGTGTTCTTTTAGTTCGGCAGCGGCAGCGTCGATATCTGCTTTACGTTTAATATACAGGTAAGTAATGGCGCCTGCAAAAATCGCCCCAAGCGCTAAGCCTGCAATCAATTTATTACTGTTATCGTGTTTTTTGAATGGGTTTTTCATGATTATGTTTTTTAAAACTAACACGCTGTTTCGGTTTTGGTTCTGATAATATTAAAATAGTGATATGTAACACTTTTATATTGTAACAACGTTACACTAAATCTTGAAAAGCATATCACTATATTTAACACATGGCTTTAATTGAACCTATCCGTAAAAACATCAACCAATTTGATGAAAAAAAACAATTTTCGGCGCCGTTACGGCTGTGGCATTGGCTTAACGCCTTGGTTATTAGTGGATCGTTGATAACTGTACTGATAAACGCTACCATTACTGATGACCACGCCAGCTCCGAACTTATAAAAGCGGAATTACAAAAATCTGGTGCAAATATTAATGATGAGCAGGTACGCTCTGCTGCGCACGCATTAAGTGACAGCGTCTGGGGTGTGCATATTTATTTCGGTTACACGCTTGCTGCTTTACTACTGTTCAGGCTCCTGCTGGAATTTTTTCAGTTGGCTGACCAAAAGTTTATACGCCAGATAAAAAGCGCCTACAATAAATTTAAAGTAACTAAGGCAAACAGGCAGGCCGCCCGTCACGAATTGACTGTAAAAACCATTTACAGTATATTTTATATACTTTTAATTATTATGGCAGTAACCGGTCTGTTTTTGGCTTTCGAAGACGCTATGCAGCCTTATA
>CBFGNE010000437.1:0-4319 GCA_965649995.1 uncultured Mucilaginibacter sp. | reverse complement strand
TTTGCATTACCTGGGTGTTTTTCCGTTCGGCAACGTTTGGCGGTGCATGGGGCATGCTTAATGCTATGTTTGCACCGCAGCCGGGCACTACACCGCTGTTAACCAGTATTGCTATTATCAAAATAGCTGTTGTAATTACGCTGATGCTGGCAGTACAGTGGGCCATGCGCAAAACCTCAGTATTGAAAACAGCCGGCAAAATGCCATGGTGGGGCGTAGCGCTGGCATGGAGCTTTATGGTGGTAATGATCATCCTGAGCCAGGAATCGGGCAAATCGTTTATCTATTTCCAGTTTTAAGAGATCAACAATAAGTGTAAAAGTCCCTCAAGCCGCTAAGGTTGGAGGGGCTTTTGCTTTTTTGCAGAGCCAACCCCGGCATTTTTATACTTAAAATCCTCATTTTCTGTAAAAACTCATTTGCATTATTAAATTTTAATAATACTTTTACCTAACCTCGTTGTAAACCACCGTATTGAAAAAGATTTTTGCAATAACTATGCTTGTTGTGCTTACGTTTAACATAGGCGGTTACATGCTGTTGTTTCAATATTTCATCAAACATTCTGATGCTTATGCCAACGAGCAGATTGCCAAAGGGCTATATAAACCCGATGAACTGGTAGAAATAAAAATACCTGTACACTTACCCAACATACATGAGCAAGCCGATTTTCAGGGGATAGCGGGCCAGGTTAAACTAAAAGACAACGACTATAACTACGTGGCCATGAAAATGACCCGCGATACAATGTTTTTAATGTGTATCCCCAACTACGAAAAAACAAGGCTGATGAGCGAGAATATCATCGTAGCCAAAAATATCAGCGATAGCCCGCTGGCCAAAAAGAACCACCTGCCTGTTGTGAAAAAATCGGGCCTGGATAATAACTACAACTTCCCGCTTACCGTTTTCAGCCTGGCAGTAAATGTACAGCTTGTACAACACCCTGGTACTGATCTTATACAAATAATTCCTACAACTTACCTTTCTACCCCTGCCCAACCACCCGAGTTGCGAGGCATATTAGCTTAAATTGAATTTTTATGGGGAATGCTGTGCATGGCTAATGGCCGTTGCGCAAATTTCTGCATGGTGTACGCGCTTTTAACCGCGTGTGTGTTCAAAACCTTTAAATCGTTTCTTTTCGCTTCCATATTTGACTCACCCTCCCCACAACTGTGGGGACTAACGCTGCCCGACCCTCTCTTTCTGCGAAAAAGAGGGTTAAGAAAAAATAAATAACCCCAATTTCTCCCCCTCTTTGCGTAGCAGAGAGGGGGAGGGGGGAGTCAACTCGCGACGCGGACGAAACCAGGATGTTCAAACACACAAGGCATTTTATAATGCCCATTCACCCTGCGTTCATTCCTCTTTCCGTTTACTTTTAATATCCTTTTTATGCCTTACATAGCACTCGAAAGCCACTTGCCCGGTATAACTGGCCTGCTGGAATATAGCAAGGGTACTGCGCAGCCAATACGCGAGCTTACCCAATTTTTACTGCGCGGCCCATCAACCTTAACCGAGGCCGAACGCGAGCTGATAGCCACCGTGGTATCCTACGGTAACCAATGCACTTTTTGCACCACGGCACACACCGCCGCTGCCGACCTGCTGGCCGGCGAAACCGAAACCGCTGCGAGCGTTAAGCAAAACATCGAAACCGCCCCCGTGAGCGAAAAGATGAAAGCGCTGCTGACCATTGCATCGCAAACGCGCGAAAGCGGCAAAAGCGTAACAGCAGAATCAGTAGCGCGTGCAAAAGCTGCCGGTGCCACCGATGTAGAGATACATGATACGGTTTTGATAGCCGCCCTGTTTTGCCTGTATAACCGCTACGTGGATGGGCTGGCAACATCGCTGCCGGCAGAAGCCGGTTACTACGATGTGCTTGCAGGCAGGCTGGTAAACCATGGCTATACCCGGTTGCCCCAAGGATACGACCATTTAAAAAAAGCAATATAAAGTAATGGCAGTGGAGGTGGCAGTAGCAGTAAATTGATAACTGCCACCGCGATCGAAAAACTGCAACTGCTACTAAAGAGCTGCTACTTAAAAAAACCCTAATCCCTTAAACTATTAATCAACAACAATGAAAAAGTTTTTACTCATCATCTTTCTGTTCTCCTCTGCGCACTTGTTTGCGCAGGATGTAAAAATATCGGGCACCGTAACGGGCGCCGGTAATAACGAGCCATTGAGCGGCGCGAGCATCAACATTAAAGAAAAAATTGCCGGTACTACTACCAATTCAAAAGGGCAGTTTACCTTATCGGCAGGCAAAATTAGATTGCCTTTTACCATCATCATCACCGCTGTAGGTTACGATCAGCAGGAAGTAGTTATCAAATCCGAAAGCCAAACCGTTAGCGCCTCGCTACCCGTGCGTACCACCCAGCTAAACGAGGTGGTAACATCGGCCACCCGTGTAAACCAAAGCATATTGCAATCGCCGGTGAGTATTGAGAAAATGACCACCAAAGCCATCAAGGAAAACCCATCGTTTACGTTTTATGATGGTTTGATAAACCTGAAAGGTATCGAAGCAGTTACCAGCAGCATCACCTATAAACAGATAAATACCCGTGGGTTCAACACCACCGGTAACTCACGTTTTTTACAATTGGTGGATGGAGTGGACAACCAAACACCGGGCTTAAACTTTTCGGTAGGTAACCAGTTTGGCGCATCCGATTTGGATGTAGAATCGGCAGAGGTTATCCCCGGCGCAGCATCGGCGTTGTATGGCCCCGTTGCTTTCAACGGTTTGTTATCTATCAAGACTAAGGATGCGTTTAAATACCAGGGCTTATCAGTAGCGGTAAAAACCGGCATAAACCATGTTGGCGAAAGCTTTGCCGATACCAAAGGTTTGTATGATTTTGCCCTGCGCTTTGCCAAATCTTTTAACGATAAGTTTGCCTTCAAGGTAAATGCATCGTATCTAACCGGTACCGATTGGTATGCCAACGATTATACCGATATCAACGCCTCAATCCCTGCCGCAAACCGCGGGCCTAATAACCCCGCCCGAGATGCCTTAAACATCTACGGCGATGAGGTTACCAAAAACATCACCGGCGTTGGCGTTGTAAACCGCACAGGGTACGAAGAAAAAGACCTGATGAACTACGGCGTTTACAGCTTAAAGCTAAATGGCGCATTGCAATACCGCATCAGTAACAACCTCGAAGCTATTTACCAGTACAACTACGGCCGCGGTACTGCCAGCTATACGGGCAGCAGCCGTTTCGACCTGAATAACTTTGTATTGCAAACCCACCGCTTAGAACTAAGGGGCAGTAACTTCTTCATCAGGGGTTACTCGGTAGAAGAGAACTCGCACGATTCGTACAACACCCGTTCGCTGGGCCAATTCATCAACCGCACCTGGGTGAAGGATTTGGCGGGGACAACCGTTAGCCCGGCCAATGCAGATAACACCTGGTTCGATCGTTACGAGGCTGCCTTTAAAGGCAATGTTAACGGCGTTACCGGAAATGACCATACTTTAGCCCGCACCTTTGCAGACCAGGGCCGTCTTTTACCGGGCACTGCGGCGTATGATGCTGCTAAGGATGCATCCATTCACAACTATGGCTTAAGCGGTGCAGGCGTATTCAGCAACAGCAAATTCTACCATTCCGACGGTCAGTACGATTTTAGCAAACACATAAAAGTGTTTGAATTACTTGCAGGCGGTAGCCTTCGCCAATACAGGATGTTTACAAATGGTAGTTTGTTTGATGATAAAACCAACCGTATCAACATTACCGAGTGGGGAAGTTTCCTGCAGGCCGGTAAAAAACTATTCGACGAAAAACTGAAACTTACTGCTTCTATCCGTTACGATAAAAACCAAAACTTTAAAGGCAGCTTTACGCCGCGTTTCTCGGGCGTGTATTCGGTAAGCCCGATGCACAACTTCAGGGCATCGTACCAAACCGGTTTCCGTAACCCCACCCCGGTAGATCAGTTTATCCACCTTAATGTTGGTCCTATCACCATCCTGGGCGGTGCGCCAAATAACAGCAAAGGCTTAAATGTTTACGAAAATACCTACACTTCGGCATCTGTAAACGCATTTGGTGCAGCAGTAGGTGCGGCGATAGGCGCAGGCACATCGCCACCAGCGGCCATTGCTGCTAATAAAGACCTGCTTGTAAAATCAAACGTAGCCTATATTAAACCCGAGCAGCAAAAAGCATTCGAGATTGGATACAAAGGTGTAGTGAACGAGAAATTACTGGTTGATGTGAACTATTACCATAGTTCGTACACCGACTTTATTTTGAATACCGTAGTTATACAGCCAA
>CBFGNE010000436.1:0-4319 GCA_965649995.1 uncultured Mucilaginibacter sp. | reverse complement strand
TTGTATGCCAAACTAACTGCTCGGGGTTCCTGTTTTGAGGTGTGAGGGCGGAATCGAACCGCCGTTTGAGGTTTTGCAGACCTCCGCCTAACCACTCGGCCACTCCACCATTATTGGTTTACGCGGCTACGCCCTGGTAAAGGAGTACAAGGTTCTCTACCACGGTATCTATTTCTTCGGCGGTGTTTTTTTTGCTGAATGAGAACCTTACCGTTTCCATCTCCTGAGATATCCCCAGGGCTTTAAATACGGTTATAGATTGCTGCGTGGGGTAACCGAAATTTCCGGAAACTGCAACGCCAATATCATCCAGGTAGCTGCTTAATGATTTTTGGCTCCTATACGGAAAACTGACGCTTAAGATCGTTGGGAGGCTTTCTACAGAAACGCCGCTATTTACCCGTATCCCCGGAACCTGATTCTGTAGCCTTGCTATCATCCGTTGCTTTAAGCCCTTTAGGTATGTATTTGTATCTTCTATATCCCAATAGGCGGTTTCCAAGGCTTTAGCAAGCCCAACAATGCCTGCTACGTTCTCCGCACCGGCACGGGCCTGTTTCTCCTGGCTGCCGTATATAATTTGAGTAACCCGCCTGCCTTTGCGGTTAAATAAAAAACCTGCACCCATTGGCCCATGGAATTTATGAGCAGAGGCAGAAGCAAAGTCAAGATCGGTTTTTTGAAGGTTGAGCGCGTATTTGCCTATGGTTTGTATCGTGTCCGAATGGAAGTAGGCTCCGTAGCGTTTGCCTAATTCGGCAATATCGGCTATAGGGTTAACCAGCCCTGTTAAATTATTGGCATGCATCACCGATATTAAGTTCCGCGTATTGGTCCGCAGTAGGTATTCCAGGTGGCTCAGGTCAAGCCGGCCATTTCTGTCGTGCCGTAAAAAACTTATTCTTGTGTTGTGTTTCTTTCGAAGTGCGCCAAGCGTTTGCAGCACACCGCTATGCTCAAAAGGAGAGGTGATAACATGATCGATGCCATGCCCGGCAATTGCCGTAACCAGTGCCATGTTATTGGCTTCGGTACCGCTTGATGTAAAGATGATCTCCTCGGCAGATACTTTTAGCAAACGCGCTATTGTACTGCGGCTATCTTCTATGGCCTCCTTCGCTTTTCTGCCGTACGCGTTATTGGCGGCTGCGTTGCCAAAATGTTCCTGTAAATATGGCGCCATTGCGCTAAAAACTTCGGGATGAATAGGGGTAGCCGAAGCATTGTCGAGATAAATACCCATGATACTAAATAATTAAAACAATAAATTGATTAAAGCCGGGGAGGCGGGGGAAGGGTAATTAACAACAACAATACAGCAGCATTTTCATAGCAGTAAATTTAAAAGCAGTACCCCTGCGGGCAAGGGTACTGCGGGTCAGTTTGATAATAAATAAGATCAGTAATCGCTTATCATGATGCAAATATATAAATATTCTATTAAATCTATAGGAATTATAGAATTAATTATATATTTGCATCAATAATTGTTCTTTTAATAACTTATCCAGAAAGACAGAGGGAAAGGCCCTACGACGTCTTAGCAACCTGTACCGGCTTTTTAGCTTGTAAAAGGTGCCAATTCCTGCTCCATTTAATTGGGAGAAAGATAAGATGACTGTAAATTAAAAGCTAACGCTTTGCCACTATGTCTTCTTTTTTTTGAGATAAGTTACTAAAACAACATGGTAACTTTAAAAAAAGCAAGGCAATGAGAATTTACCTGGACAACGCCGCCACCACGCAATTAGATACCGAAGTTTTCGAAGCTATGACTCCTTACCTGCTGGAGTTTTATGGCAATCCATCATCGCATCACGTGCATGGCCGTGAAGTAAAAAAAGCCATTGAAGGAGCCCGCACTACCATAGCCGATTTGCTTAACGCATCGCCAAACGAGATCGTGTTCACCAGCGGTGGTACCGAGGCTGATAATACCGCCGTTCTATCCGCCGTGCGTTCTCATCATATAAAACATGTTATTACCACCCCGTTCGAGCATCATGCTGTGCTGCATACGCTGGATGCCTTAAAAAATAACGGCGAAATTAAGTTGAGCTTTATTGATACCGATAACCGGGGCAACCTGGACATTAACCAGTTGGATGACCTTTTAAGGGATAATACACGTTCGCTGGTATCGGTAATGCAAGCCAATAACGAAATAGGCAACCTCAACAACATCGAGCTGATTGGGGAAGTTTGTAAAAGCAGGGGCGCACTTTTCCACTCAGACACCGTACAAACAATGGGCCACTACAGGCACGACCTTTCTAAACTAAAAACACATTTTATAGCAGCATCAGCACATAAATTTCACGGGCCAAAAGGTGTTGGCTTTATTTACTGCCGCGAGGGTGTGCAATTGTCGCAATTACTGCATGGCGGCGCACAGGAACGCAAACAACGCGCGGGTACCGAAAATATCCACGGCATTATAGGTTTGGCAAAAGCACTGGAAATTGCCTACCGCGATATCGACGGGCACCGGGCATACATTCAAAAACTAAAAAACAGGATGATCGCCAAATTACACGAACATATTGGCGACGTACATTTCAACGGCAACTCGGCAATTGCCGATAAAAGCTTGTATACGGTGCTGAATGCAAGCCTCCCTGCAAGCTATGCAGGCGGCGACCTGCTGGCTTATCTCGACCAGCGTAATATCTCCGTATCCGGAGGAAGCGCCTGCTCCACAGGCACGGCATCGCATGTGCTGAAAGCTATTGGCGCAGATATCTCGCGAAATAACATCCGTTTTTCGTTCAGTAAATTTAACACTGCAGAAGAGATTGACTATACCGTGGAAAAATTGTCGGAATTATATAAAGCGATTGCGGCCTGAGTATTCTTTCAAACCTCTTGTATTTTTCCCCGCCTTTTTTAAAGAGATTTGACGGCAGCCCCAATACGTTTAGAAAACAGGGGCTGAACTGAACTTTTCTCCTCGCGTTTGTACTACAACCGCGCGTGATACAATTATTTTATTAAATAGTTTTTTGTTTCGAAAAAACATTTAATTTCACAATATTGAACTGAACCTTTCACATATGAAGTTTTTTTACGCGCTTGTACTGTTTTTATTTACACTAACCTACATTTCCTCAGCACAAAAATCGGGGCTAATCAACTCAGGAGAGCTGATAGGAAAAGCAAGCGTTCTTTACGATTCCAGCGAATATAAAAGTGCGCTTAACCTCCTTAACAAGATCAACCGAAGCGACACAAACTACGTAAAAGCTGTTTACGAAAAAGCCCTCATCTGTGAGGCCGACAGTCAGTACACACAGGCTATTAAATACTGCCAGGAGGGCCTTGCCCTGAAAGAACAGCGCGAATTTGAGCCGGATATTTATAACACTTACGGCAATACGCTAAGTGATATGAAAAAGTACGATGAGGCTTTAAAAATGTTCGACATTGCGATTGCCAAATACCCGCGCTACTCGTTGTTTTACTTCAATAAAGGCATCATTTTAACGCTGTTGGAACGCACGCATGATGCCGAACTTCAGTTTCAGAAATCGCTGCTCATCAACCCGTATATGTACAGCGCCCATTATCAACTCAGCCTTACCGCAATACAGCAGGGGAAACTGATACCTGCCTTTTTAAGTAGTGTGGGCTACCTGTTGGCCAACCCGGAGGGCCGCTACTTTTCGAAAGCGATTGCGATACTCAGCCAGATATCTAATAGCGCGGATGAAGTAATTGAACTGAAAAATAAAAGAAAGGAAACGCCGGATGCCAATTACCAGATGATGGAAGAAATTGTGTTATCCAAAATAGCGCTGGATCGGCAATATAAACCGCTTATCGCCCTGGACGATCCTATCTCAAGGCAGATCCAGGTGGTGTTTGAAAAACTGGAGTATGAAGCCGGCAACAATGATTTTTATATTCAGTACTACCTGCCTTATTACAAGCAGGTGTATAAAAACAGCCAGTTGGAGCCTTTTGTAAATCACATTTTCTCTAACGCCACGCTAAAGGAGATACAGGATTATAACAGTAAAAATAAAAAGGCGATAGAAACCCTTACAACCAGCGCTGCCGACTACTTTAATCTCATCCGCTCTACCCAGGAACTAAACTTTACCAGGCGCGATACCGTTACCCGGAAATTTATTTACGCGGATGGCAAACTGGTAGGCAAAGGCGTACTTAGTAAAGACGGCAAAACCCTAACTGGTCCCTGGGAGTTTTACTATGCGGCGGGTATGCTCAAGGGCAAAGGGATCTATAGCGCTGCTGGGAAGCGTGAGGGCGACTGGCGCTTTTATCACAGAAACGGGCAACTGAGTTCAAAAGAGTTT
>CBFGNE010000435.1:0-4323 GCA_965649995.1 uncultured Mucilaginibacter sp. | reverse complement strand
AGACCGTTATATCAACCTAAATCCTTTACAACTACAATTCCAGGATGGCGGTGTTATTTCTTACGCTGTTGTGCTCACAAAACAGGTGTTGGATGCTCCGTTTACACCGCTGGGTACAAGCATTAGTGCAGGTACTTACCAGTACACCCGGCACCGCGTATCCTTTACAAGCGACCTCTCCAAAAAAATATCCGGCGAACTGGTGCTGGATGCGGGTGGCTATTATAACGGCAAGTATAATTCCATCGCAGCAGCGGTGAGTTTTGCACCGGTGCCGTATTTCTATATATCTCCTAAAATACAACTGGGCAGGTTGAGCGAGGTGGGGCAAATGCATGGCGGCAAGAATGTAACACTCTTTTCGGTACAGCAGCGGCTGGCTTTAAACCCGAGGCTGCAACTATCGGGAGTTTACCAACGGTCGGGCGTGGGCAATACCGAGGGATGGAACGCGCGGTTCTCCTGGGAGTTTAAACCTTTATCGTTCTTTTACCTGGTGTATAATAACAACGCGTTCAACGATGGCACTACGGCTATTCCTTCCGCAATTTCCAACCGCCAGTTTATTGCCAAATTATCTTACCTGAGGCAGTTTTAAGGTTATCAACAGCCCCGAAATAACATACTACCCAATATTTTGAATAACGTCAAAAAGAAAATCGCCTCAAATACATCATTTAAGGCGATTTTTATGGTTTGATAATAATTTACAGGTATTGAGGTTTGAAGCTCGCCATTCTATTCAAATGAGGTTCATTCCTTAAAGTGCTGCTTTCTCCTCAACTGCAAAAACAACACAACCACTAACAAGCCGCCAATGGGATACAGGTAGCCGTAATGCCCTTTCTTTTGCAGTTTTACCGGTGCATCCGCGCCCATCAGTATAAGGCTATCCCAATAATAAGGCAGGTACATTGCATCTGATGTTTGGGTGGCGCTGAGCCATGCCTGTTTGGCCTGATGCAGGGCAGTGCCGCTTGTGTGCCCGGCAAGCAGTTGTTTATAAACATTTGCCGTGATCTTAGCTACAGCATCATCATTAACGTTCCATAGCCCGGCAATAGTTGCGGGGGTGCCAACAGCGCTAAACCCGCGCGAGAGGCTGATAATGCCCTCCCCTTGCGCTAATAAGCCATCCCCTGTGCGGCAGGCGCTTAAAACCACCAGGTTGGGTTTATTACGTTCGGCCAAAAGCTCGAACAGAAAAAGTTTCTCTTTTCCAAAATCAAGCGTTGGTTCCTTATTAGTTCCTGATAGATAGGCGTGGGTACTGATGTGCAGCACGGCGGAGTTTTCAAAGGCCTTAAAAAAGGCCTTGTTATTTACATTGTTGTTGTATAAATAATCGCCGGTTACGATATTTTTTATCGCGTCTGCTTCCTTTTTTACAGCGGCGATAGGTGCATTGCTGTTACTTTGGTGGGTAACAAATAGCCCGGTAAACGCGTTCGCCTCGGTATTGACCGGCTTGTTTTTAACGAGGGCATTTAGTGAGAAAGCGTAAGTTGTTGTGGCTTTCTTTATCAAAAAAGGCCAGGCCGCTATAGCTGGCCGGTACTTATCACCGGTAACCAAGCCATCGAAGGAAAGGTAACCCAATACATCGTCGGGCACAATGCATAACTGCTCGCCGGGCTTTATGCCCATACCGGCAAACAGCGTTTTATAAACCCCATACGATTGTTTGTAAAACGCTTTAGGGGAATTTAAAGCAGCACCTGGCCCGTTGCGGTAGTAGGTATCAATAAATTGGGTAAGCTCTCGCCGCAACGTATCGGCATTGGCAATCCGCAGCACCTGCTCAACTTTATTGTTGCGGGCAGTTATCCGGTACACTGCCCTTACGCCAAAGAAGAACTCGATAACACGAAGGTTAGCGGGTAAAGCCGCCAGCATAGCAGTAGTTGTTGCTACGCTGCCTGCCGCCTGCCCGCGGTACTTTTTGTTGAGCAGGGACAGGTTATACTTTAATGCACTTATCTTTTGCCGGTACTTGGCGCCATCCGTTCCAGACATGGCCAGGCGTTCGTTGTAGGCAATTGCCCGTTCTATATCCAGCACCCTGCGCATGGTGGTATCGTGTGCACCGGCGGCTATTTGCTGGTTGCTGTGCTGTATTTCGTCGGCCAGGGTACGGGCCTTTGTTTGCTCGGCAATTTCCAGCACCAGGTTTAAGTATTTGTTGTCGCGGGTTTTATCGTACAGCGCGGCAGCCATCTCTATTGCACTTTCGGCCAGCCCTTTGGCATCCTGTTGTAAGCGTTCTTTTGTGGTGTTGTCGGCGAATTCTGTTCGTATTTTATCGGTTGCCAGCAAGGCGTGGCGCATGTTTTCCATGGCCAATTCGTCCTGTTTTAAAAACTGGTAGGTAAGCGCTTTCTCGTGGAAGATATCTACGAGGTTGTTCTCCCCATAAATAAGCTGTACCTGTGTTTTATTTTCGGCAGTATTGATGCGCAGTATCCGTAAAGCCTCGTCGAAATAAGCTAATGCTTTTTGAGGTTGATTCCTTAGCCTTTCCACCTTGCCCAATTGCGCGGTAATACTGGCCTTCTCGCGCAGTCTGTCGCCGGGGAACCAGGTATTAATGAATGCCAGTGCAGTTTTAAAATCCTTTTCTGCTTCGGCCAATCGCCCGGCTTTCAAATCTATCCGCCCGAGCGTGGTGTAAGCACCAAACAGGCTGTAGGCTGTTTCGGCATCATCAATATCTTTTTTCAGGGAGATGTTTTTAACCAATAAGGTGCGTGCCTTTGCCAATTCGTTATGGTCGTATAAAATATCCGCCAAAATATTCTGCAGGCGAAAGCGGATCTCCGGGCTTCTTACCAGCTTTTCGCCTTTGGCAATGCAGTTTTCGGCACGCGCATAATCCCCCATCGAATAATAAGAAATAGCCATATTGCTGTATACCGAGGCGATGTTATCTGCATCGGTTGCGGGCAGGTTGTTGAGGGATTTTTGCTGGATAAACACCGCGCGCTCGTAATCGCCAAGGCGGGTGTAGTTGTTGCTGAGGGGCTTGCAGATATACTCGGGCGCATCAAAATCGGCAACTTTGTATTTGTAGTAATAGGCGTAAGCTTCCTCGTAATAACTTATCGAACTTAAGATATCGCCCGCCTGCAATTGGTCGTAGCCTTGGGTGGTTAAAAGGCTGAGCCAGGCAATACGCTCATCCACATTATCGGGCTGCCGCCAGGCTTCTTTTTGGGTGCGAAGCAGAAAAGGCAGTTGTTGCGGCTTGGCGTTGGTATATTCAATGCGTTCGTACAGCCAATCCGTAAGGTTGTTTTTGGCTTTAAACTCCGCCAGTTTTTTGTTTACGGCAGCATCCTGCGCATACATTAGCACACAAGGCAGCAGCAATAGCGCAAGCAAAATAAAACGGACCGGCCGTAGCATAGGCAATAATTGGTTTGCCTAAATTAGGGTATTTAATTGACTCGCAGCACAGGTTCATAGCGATGGGGTTTCAAACCCATCGCTATGTTTGCCGGGCATGCCCTACAACTTCCAGGTCACATAAGTAGTCATTTGCGAGGCAGAGGTTTTGGGGTCGTAAAAATACCGCAAGCCCACCGATGGGCCCACCCGCACATGGCCCACTACGATATCTGCAAAGAAGGATGTGCGGATATCCGAGAGCGATTTGGATGTTTTCTCTGCTACGGCGTTAACCGTAATGTCCGGCGTTCCGTTCAATCCCTGCAAAGTATAGCTGATGTTGTTTTTTGCTGTATTGTTGATATCCAGCGCTAACAATGCACCCGCGCCTGCGCCAAAATAAGTGTTAAAATTCCACCGCAGCGATACCGGAACAATGTTGATGGTAGTGACTTTGGTTGATCGTGTTTGCGTACGGCCGGTAATAAGGTATTTGTTAGCGGCTACGGCGGTATCCTTACGGATGCCGGTAACCGAGCGCGTTTCCGATGCTTCTTTAAAATCGCTCAGGTATGCTTCCGCCTGCAAATATTTGCCATAGGTGGAGTAAGGTGATATGCTTGCGCCTATGGTGATATTACGCTGTGTGAGGTAGTTGCTGCTTTTTGATTGGATAGGGAAACCAAAGCCCAGTATCAGCCCCGGCGATAAGCCCATCCTAAACCTGCCGGTAGCGCGGTTGGTGTATATCGGCTCGTTTTTATCAAAAATGATGGCTGCTTTTGTATAAATAGGCTGCTTTTTCGGTTTCTCTCTAAATTTTATTTTGTACTCCACAAAACCCATGGTCGAATCTGCATCGTGCACGCCCTCCTGCTGGGTGCCGGGAAGGTATATGTTATTGAATATAAAGTTTACGCTATCCGTACCTAATAC
>CBFGNE010000434.1:0-4325 GCA_965649995.1 uncultured Mucilaginibacter sp. | reverse complement strand
AACATTATCTACATAAGCTGTTACGCCTACCCCAGCGGAGCTTATCCAGCCTAACACGGTTTTTTCGTTGGGCAATTTGTCTTTATCCTTTTCCGGGGCCTCAATAACAATTACGCGGTTTTGGTCGCTGATAAACTGGCCTGCCAATGCATTTACATCCGCTGTGCCAATTTTATTAATGTTGCTTATGATGTAGTTGTATTCAAAATCTATCCCGGGGATAGCCTCTCCACTTAAAAAATTTTTGCTGTATTCGCTTACAAAATTGGCCGAGTTTGTTTTGTTGCGCTCGTTGTACGCGTTTTGTATCTGTGCCAATAAAGCTTGCTTGGCTCGTTCTAATTCAGTTAAGGTAAAGCCAAATTTACGTGCACGCTCGGTTTCGGCTACCATCACTTTTATTGCATTCTCCAGGTCGCCGGGTTTTGCTATTACTAAAGATGAAAAGGCATCCTGCTTGGCAATTAACGGCGTATAGCTTGCCCTTGCATATAAATATGGCGGCTCGGGCTTTTGCAATAATTCGTTAAGCCTTTCGCCCATCATATAATTAAACAGGTTTATACGCAGGCTTTGAGTATAGCTTGCTGTGGTTTTAACGGTAGCCTGCGGATGCTTTACAATAATTTGCGCCAGGGTATATGGGAACTCTTTATCGGTTGCAATTTTTACTACAGTGCCGGGTGTTGGTGGTACCGTATAAACCGCACGGGGCTTCTCTGCCGCCGGGTTGGTAAGCGCGCCGAACTTGTTTTTGATGATGCCTTCCACCGCTTTTACATCAAAATCGCCTACAGCAATAATGGCCTGCAGGTCGGGCCGGTACCAGTCATGGTAAAAGTTTTTAATGGTAGCGGCGTCGAACGTTTTAAGTACACTCTCCTGCCCTATAGGCAAGCGGGAGGCATAACGCGAGTTGTTTAGTATTACAGGCAATGTTTGCAGGCTTAAACGCTCCTGCGCGTTTTTGCCGCGCAGCCGGGCTTCTTCTAACACAACGCCGCGTTCTTTATCTATCTCGGCAGCGTCGAATGTTACGTAGCCGGCCCAATTGGCCAAAATATTAAAGCCATTGGTAAAAACCTCTGCGCTATCTGTAGGCAGGGGTAATTGGTAAACAGTTTCATCAAACGATGTGTAGGCGTTCAGGTCGGCGCCAAAGCGCACGCCCGATTTTTGCAGGTAGTTTACCAAATCGTTTTTGGGGTAATCGCGCGTACCATTAAAGGCCATGTGTTCGGTAAAGTGCGCAAGGCCCTGCTGGGCATCGGTTTCTAAAACCGAGCCTGTTTTAACAACCAGGTAAAGCTCTGCCCGGTTTTTGGGTTGCTCGTTGTGGCGGATATAGTAGGTTAAGCCGTTGGGTAATTTACCAATTAATACATCCGGATCGGTAGGTAACAAGGATGGGCGTACCTGTATTGCCGCTGCTACCGGTTTTGTTTTTGGCGATGGGGTGGGTTTTCTTTTAACCTGGGCAAAGCTGGTGCCGGCAATGGCCAATGCCAATAAGGTTACAGAAAAATTTCTGTTAAAGTTCATAAATCAATTAAGAATGAGAGTGCTAAGATGCGAAACGAAAAATATAGTTACAAATTGTTTTGAAGGGCGGGTAATTGATTTAAACTTAACTGTAATATAAAAACGGGGGTTATTGTTTAAACGCTTCCTGCATCATTTGTTGCAGTTCTACCTGGTGTGCCTGCACGGCCTGCTGGCCAATGGCAGCGCCTTTTAGCATAAGAGCAGGTTGTTTTTGATTGAGCTTTTTACCAAGGGGCGACAAATAAAACGTTGTAAGGTCCTTCAGCTCCTTTTCGGTAAACTCCTGTGCGTAGATGGCCGTAAGCTGGTCTTTTAAGATCTCCCAGTTCATGTACTTGGTTAAAAAACTGTTCATTACTTCGGTAAACTTAACGCGTTTATCTTCGGGCGCATTGTTTGCCGCTGCCTTTATCATCGCGTCCATACCGGCGCGCATTTGTTCGCCGGCGCCAGAGGCTGTAAGCATATCCTCTGCCGCTTTTAAATGGGATGGAGTTATGGTGGCGGTTGTTTGTGCTTTTACAAAAGCGCAAAACAACAGCAATACAAGGGTCAATTTAATCTTCATCATTATATTTTTATAAATATCTTCCGAAGATAAAAAACCCACATCACCAGCCAAAGGATTAGCACAATTAAAATAGCACCCAGCAGCGAAGCATTCACCGGCGAAAAATAAGGCGCAAACAGATGCTGATAGATTGATTTACCATCCCATTTAATGAGGTTGTAATAGTGCGGGATAAAACCCGATAGCACATAGGCAGCAATGGCATTGGTGCCAAACACCACAAAGGGGTAGGTGAAGCGTTTATGCCCCTGTACATCTATGAGCCAATAGCATAAACCCAGCCCGATAGTTGCCAACCCGCCTGTGTAAAGCACAAAAGAGCTTGTCCAAAGGGCTTTGTTAATGGGGAAGAACAAGTCCCAAAGCAAAGCGAGCAGCACCGCCATAACGCCGTAGGAGAACATCCAGCTTACTTTTACGCTGTCCTCCCTGTCCTTTCGTTTTAACCAGGTGCCCACGCGTATGCCGAATAGTCCCGTGCCGATGGCCGGTAGCGTACCAAGTAAACCTTCCGGGTCCCAGGTATGCGAGGAGCGCCAAAGGTGGTCGGGGGTTAGCAGGGTGCGGTCTATCCATGCGCCAAGGTTCGTCTCGGGTTCGAGGTTTGCGTAGCCAACGCCGGGTACGGGGACAAATGTCATTAATAAATAATAACCGACTAACACAATAACAAACACCCAATCGCGGGTTTTTTGCGAGGTTTTGAGGTATAATACGGTGCAGATAAAGTACACCAGCGCTATACGGGGCAGCACGCCGGGCAGGCGTAGTTTACTTAAATCGAAATTCCAGCGGAGGATGATTTGGGTTAACCAGGTGATGAGCATCAATACCACCATGCGGCGCAGGGCGGTTAATATCATTTTTGATTGGGGCAGCCCGCCGGCTTTTTTGCTCTCCATAGCGTAAACGATGGAAACGCCCACCATAAAGAGGAAGAAGGGGAATACGAGGTCTGTTGGTGTGCAGCCGTTCCACACGGAGTGCTCCATCGGTGCGTAGATATGGCCCCAATCGCCGGGGTCGTTCACGAGTATCATGCAGGCGATGGTTAGCCCGCGAAAAACGTCGAGCGATAGCAGGCGGGGAGATTTGGTAAGGGCTGTAGCCATATAAGTTTTCCGTTTACGAATTATAAAAACTATGTCATTGCGAGGCGCGGCACGGGACCGAGTGCGAGGGCGACCTGGCAATCTCTTCATTCGCATAGCGGTATTGCATCGCGAGGAGATTGCTTCGCCGCACAAGCCTCCCCCCACAGGCCTTCACTCGCAATGACAAATGGGAAAAGAGACGCAAAATATTGGTAACTATATACAAGTTTACACTAACTAAAAATCATCGCTTTTTGAATTTACTAAGGCGTTTTTTAATAGAACTCCCAGTCCTTTAACTTTAATATTTAATATCATTAATGCTTCATCCATCTTAATATAAAGTTTTTTGGTTGAATATAGCAAAGCACCTTTAAATTGATTATGGAGATACTGAGAGTAGGATTTTGAATAATCGTTAGATATTGGGCCTAAAACATAATCGCTGCCTAATAAATCAAAAATTCTATACCTGCATTTTGCATCTTTAATATCAACTTGTATTGTGAAACTACAGTTTCTACCAAAGTATTGCCCGATTACAGCCGATGTTTCAATATATAAAGACCCTTTGCCAATAATTCTACCACTTGAAAAATCCTCTGATTGAATTACTTCTTTTGCGTTTTTAAAAGAATTTACAAACCATGTTTTCACAGATTTATAAATCAATTCTTTTTTGTAAGTGGAATCCAATTGAATAATCTCCTCATAAACGATTGAACTATCTTTAAGGGGTAATTCTATTTTTTGTGCATTTGCAGATAAACATGCAAAAAGAAATAAAATTGGCAATAGTGTTTTCATTTGGATTTTAGGTTAATAAAATGCCTCTTGTTATGCGCCTTAATATCTGAATAAACATGAATATTAATTTATTTTATTGGGAAAATACCATCCCAAGATGTGTCACCCTTAATTGCGCCAAATGAATATCCGCATGCCGATACATCGCAATTTTCATGGATAACATCATTTTGCTCTCTCCCGAAGTTAAAACTTATACCTCACAAAGGCCTCCATGGCCGCATACTCTGCCATGCCCAGCTTATCGTAGTTTACGGCAGTTTCGCGGTTGCGGTCTTCGGCGCGCACCCAAAACTCGCGGGCATCGT
>CBFGNE010000433.1:0-4340 GCA_965649995.1 uncultured Mucilaginibacter sp. | reverse complement strand
CTGGCAGGTTCGTTGATGCTTTTTTTGACCCTTTTATTGCTTCGCTTAGCGATAAAAGCAATAACAAACGCGGCCGCCGCATCCCCTATATGAAATGGGCCATTTTGCCGGCTGTTGTTTTTTGCGCTCTAACTTTTTATCCCTGGGTAAAGGGCATTAGCGTACACAACGCCTGGTGGCTTACGGCAACACTTGTATTTTTCTTTATGGGTGCCACGGCGTACATCATCCCCTATAATGCCTTATTGCCGGAGCTTACCCATACTGGTGCCGAGCGGGTGAAACTATCCTCGTTACAGCAAGTGGGTTTTGTTATCGGCATCATCCTTTCGGCCATGGTAAATAATTTCGCCGACCAGATAGAGGCTGCTTTGCATATTACCGACCGCGATACCGCCGTACAATACACTATTTGGGGGCTTTCTATATTCTCGGGGCTGGTAATGCTGGTGCCTGTACTGGCTATTAAAGAAAAACGGTACTCCAACGGCAAGCCCACGCATTTGGCGCTGCTACCCGGCATCAAAAAAACCTTTGAGAACCGGAATTTTAAATATTTCCTCATCTCCGATTTTTCGTACTATATGGCGCTAAGCATTATCTCCAGCGGCTTGCTGTTCTTTATAACTGTGCTGCTTAACCTCCCCGAATCGATGGGCGGCGTGCTGATGGGGGCGATGGTGATTACTTCGCTGGTGTTTTACCCGCTGGTGAATTACTTATCAAAAACGGTGGGCAAAAAGCCTATCGTGCTGTTCTCGTTCGGTTTGCTGAGTTTAATTTTTGTAGCGATATTTTTCCTTGGCAAGGTACCTGTCAATCCCAAAGTGCAGATATACATACTTGTGCTCAGCGCATCTTTTCCGTTGGCCTCGCTGGGTATTTTGCCCAATGCTATCCTCGCCGAAATTGCCCAGGCCGATGCCAAACGCACCGGCGAAAACCGGGAGGGAATGTTTTTTGCAGTAAAATACTTATTTGTAAAATTGGGGCAAACCCTTGGTATAGCGTTATTTGCCTTCCTCACGGTTTACGGTAAAGACCCCGGCAACGACTATGGCCTTCGCCTAAATGGCATCTGCGGCTGCGTGCTTTGCCTGCTGGCGATGGTTTTCTTTGGCAGGTTTAAGGAGCGACGGGGGAGATAGTAGCTTACAAGTGCTGCTGCTTAACCACCGTGTTTATAAACCGCTCTACTACATAGGTAGATAACTGCCCACTCGGGCCGTATAAATTATAATCGAAACCGTGCGTTGCCCATGATAGTTGCAGGAAATAATGTTTAACCCCATTTTGCGTAAGTTTTTTAACCAGCCTGGTGCTATGCCCCGGCGATACCAACACATCGTTATCGCCATGCAGCAGGAGGGTAGGCACCGTTTGCCTGTTTACAAATTCTATAGGCGAGCATTCCACGTACTTTTGCGGCATTGCCGGGTAAGCCCCGCCAACATAATTTTCCATCACCTTGCGCGAATCCATGATCCATTTACTGGATGGCAGCGCGTATCCCCATACCATATCCGCAGGCCCATAAAAATCTATCGCGCCTTTTAAGCCATACTCATTCCGGGTGTAGGCGTACAGCAGTGCTATCTGCGCCCCCGCAGAACGGCCCAGCAGCACAAAATTATTGGTATCTATTTGCAACTCCTCTGCGTGATGTTTTAAATAAGCAAAAGCATCAGCCACATCTGCAACCGGTGCAGGTGTTTGGTGTTTTGGCGCAAGGCGATAGTTCACCGCGGCCACATTATACCCCTTTAATGCAAGATAACTGTTTAGCTCGGGCAGTTCGGAATTATCACCACCAGCCCAGGAGCCGCCGTGTACAATTACAATGCAAGGCCTTTTGCCAATGACTGTAGACTTGTAAAAATTAAGGCTCAATGGCACGTCTTTACCCTTATTGTAAACAAACGACTTATAAGAGACCACCGGCTTAGCTTTAAACATTTTAAAGAAATTAAAAGGCGCTTGTGTGCTATCACCATTCATATCAGCAGTGCCCGACCCAAATGCGGCTACAAAATTCTGTTTAAGTGATGATGCTACTTTATAGGAGCGCACTATGGGCGATAAAAAAAACAGCAATGCCAATATGCCTATGCATATTGAAAGCGCCTGGAATTTGTGCAGCCAAATGCCCGCGATAAGGAACATGGAGGTTATTCCGGCAAATATTAAGGGGAACTCTGTTACTGCAATAGCCAGTAACCATAAGTAATATGCCGGAGCCCTGAAAACGGCCAATAACGATATAAGAAATAACAGAATTATAAATATCAATCTTAGCATGCAGCGGCTAAATTAACAGGTAAACGTAAATTAAAAAAAGGTCCAAAAAAAAACCGAACCTGATAAGGTCCGGCTTTTGTATGCTTATTGTGGCAATTATACCAAGTTTTGTTTTATGTACGAGTAGCTTTTGGTGATGCTATCAAACGGATCGCCGGGGCAAATATCCTGTTCGTTATAAAAATATTGCAAGCCTGCTTTACCGGCATGTTTAAATATATCTTTAAACGGAATTACGCCGTTACCTACTTCGGTAAACATTTGCTTGGCTGTATTGTCCATATCTTTCACGTGCCACAGCGGGAAACGGCCCGGGTTTTCGTTAAACAGCTTAATAGCATCCTGCTTGGCTTTGTATATCCAATAGATATCCATTTCCATTTTTACAAGGTCCTTATCGGTGTTGCTCAACAAAATTTCGTATGGGTATTTGCCATCTTCCTGCTTAAATTCAAAATCGTGATTATGGTAACAAAGCTGTATACCGGCCTTTTTGCAAATTTCTCCCGCTAAATCAAGCTTGTGGGCAGTTTCCTTGTAATGGTCAAGATTTCCGCGTTCGCCATCAAGTAAATAGGCGCACACCATATACTTCAGGCCAACGGCAGCGGCATCATCAACCGCTTTTTGCCATTCGTTCGCAATGGTACCTTTAGCAGTCGGCATGCCATCACCAAGCATGTAATGCCCGCTCGGCATTTTCAGCCCATTATCGTTTAAAACTTGTTTAAACTGTTCGGGTTCCATGCCATAGAACTTTTGCGTACCTGTGTAGGTAGCGCCTTCTACAGTGTTAAAGCCAACTTTAGCCACTTTAGCTAAAGTACCCAGCGGGTCTTTGGCCATAGCATCGCGTACGGTATAAAGCTGTAGACCGATATATTTTTTGTTGCGGGCAAATAAGTTCGGGGCCATTAATAGCCCGGTACCCAATACCGCTGAGGTTTTGAGGAAAGAACGTCTGGAAGTCATGGTACGGTGTTTTAATTGGTTTGTGTAAAAGTAACGCATTCACTATTACAAATCAAATAGACCGTAAAAAATTATTAAGGTTTAATTTGTTGCCGGGCGTGGTTTGTTGCCTTTGTATTTATTTGGCCTGCGGCGCTGGTCATTACGGCCGCCGCCGTGCGGGCGTTCCTGTGCAACGTGTTCAATGCCTTTTAGCTCTTCGGGCAAGTCCTTTTGGGCAACTTCGCGGCTTATCAACTGCTCTATGCTCTTAAGTTTCTTCAGGTCGCGGTCATTTACAAAGGTTATTGCGGTACCGGTGGTGGCAGCACGTGCGGTACGCCCTATACGGTGTACATAGTCCTCGGCATCGCCGGGCACATCGTAGTTAATAACGAGGTCGATACCCTCCACATCAATACCGCGCGATAAGGCATCGGTACCAATAATAACGGGTAATTGCTTGTTTTTAAAGCGAAGCAGAATTTCTTCGCGCTCGCTCTGCTGCAAATCTGAATGGAAAGCAGCTACATCTAACCGTGCCTGCTTCAACTCTTTAGCAAGTGCTTTTACAATTTCCTTACGGGATGCAAAGATGATAGAGCTTAGGTAGCCACCATCTTTTAAAAGCATTTTTAGCAGCGGCGTTTTTTGTCCGTCGTGCACGCGGTACACTTGCTGGTCGATACCGGCAGCCGGTTGCGAAATGGCAATGTTTATTTGCTGCGGATTACTTAAAATGGCTTTTGCCAGGTTACGGATCCTGCCCGGCATAGTGGCCGAAAACAAAAGCGTTTGGCGTTTTTTGGGCAGGTAGCTGATGATGCGCATAATATCATCGCTAAAACCCATATCCAGCATACGATCGGCCTCATCCAACACCAGGTGCGTAATGTGGTTAAGCTTTAGTACGCCCGATGTAAGGTGGGCTATCAGCCTGCCCGGTGTGGCAATAATAATGTTTACACTGTTTTGTATGCCGCGGCGCTGCTGCTCGTAAGCCATGCCATCGCCTCCGCCAAAAACAGCCTGCGAACTAATGCCTGTAAAATAGGCGAGCCCTTCTACCTGCTGATCTATCTGCTGGGCAA
>CBFGNE010000432.1:0-4347 GCA_965649995.1 uncultured Mucilaginibacter sp. | reverse complement strand
GCAATCCTTAGTTAAACCATCCATCGCGAAGATCTTGTAGGTATTGCCATCGTCGTCCTTAATATCCTTGATGTTGTTTTTATCCAGTTCGATGATCTTTCCACCGGGAAGGATGGCACGCGCCTTAATATCCACCAGGTCGGCATCTTCATCAAAACCGAGGTAAATTTTATTAAAGCTTTCTATCCCGCGATCATCAACAATATGGATAAGTTTGTGCAGGGTATAGTATTCGGCCAGCAGATCTTTAGGCTCATCAATATATTCTACCCGACGTTTATCCATCAATATCACAGCAGATTCTTTGCTGTATTTACTATCCAGCTTATGGAGAACCGGTTTGGCTGCCCAGGTTTCTTTTTCGATGGAGGCTTTTTGGCTATAGGCGAGCTGGAGAGATGCCAAAAGTACGGATAAGGTTAGTAACTGTTTTTTCATGTTGTTAAATTTTGGATAGGCTCAGGCTTTCTTTGTATAAAGGGGATAAATTTTCGAGCACCTTGTTCCAGGGCTCAAACTGATCGTTGGTTAGTAAAAGGCTTTCGTTATCAAATTCTTGTGTAAGTATTACGTAATTACCTTTTTGCTGGTATTGCAAAGTAAAGCCCCAAATGTTGTTGTGGAAGGTTTTGCCCTGCGGCAGATAGGTTACTTTATACCCTTCGGGAATCTTTAATAACGTAACATACCTTTTTATGTACTTAAAGTTGTTTTCGATAGGAGATAAGCGCCGTGGATAATCTATCTGCTCGTTAGCGTAAAATTTAAACAGGTTAAGGTTAAGGTAATACTCGTTGCCGATTTTTTTGGCATAGTCGCCCAGGCTAAAGTTGGCGGATAACGAGATCTTATCTGCCGACTGTTTATCATTCACCTGGAAATCGTCCAGCAAGAATTTGTTAGATCCGCGCGCAAACTCTTCTTTCATGGCATCATCCTTATTGCGTCCGTTGAGATACATTAGTTTGGCGTAAGCGTCTGAAGCAAAGTAACCATGCAGGTTTTGCTTTATCTGTCCCTTGAGGCCGGCGGGGGTAATTTCCAGCCACGTACTATCGGTTAACACGTTGGTGGCTTTTTCAACGGTGGGCACTTTCTCAATTCTGTACTCATTATCGCTTATTGATACCATGGCCTCTTTATCCTGTATGGCATAGCTGGGCAAACCAAAAACACAGGTAGGATCTGTGCCATCCAGGAACACAAATTTCCCATCCAGCTTAATGGCGCAGATCATGTGGTTGCTTACCATTGGCAGCGGTGTTTCTGTAAATTTATACGGCAGATCGCGCGTACCTATCCACGTAAAGTATGCCGGTACGCCCGCAGCGTTGATCATTTGGGTTAAAATGCTGGCCATATCTTTACAATCGCCAAAGCGCCTGCTGCACACCAGGCCCGCATCGCGCGGTATAAAGCCTTCCATGCCGTTTTCAAAAGCCACGTATTTGATGTTGCCCTGCACCCAGTTGTATATCTTTTTAGCCTTTAATTCGGGCTGTGAAATATTGGTGGTCAATGAATCTACAATGTGCTTCAGTTCCGGGCTCAGCACTTTGTTGATGGTTTTGATATAGCTGTAATTGAGCTTGTATAGGTCGGTAGCATTGGCCAGGTAAGATACCGTTTTACCGCCGGCATCCTTATAACTATCAATATAAAATATCACATGCGGCGCATACCAGGCCATACCCGGGGCATCGCCATACCGCTTTTCGGGCGGGCAGTTTTTATATTGAAAGGTGTAAACCTTATTACCGCGGCTATTCTCTACCTTAACAGTAATATGGCTGGTGTCTAACCCCATTAACCTGTATTTAATGGCCACATCTTTTGCTACTGTAAGCCGCAGTTCGCTGTTTGCAACCGGCATGTAGCTGGAGAAATAATACGGACTAAGCAGGTGCGGATCGGTATTTTGCCAGGATACCTCCATATTGCCCACCGCGCCCGGCTCCACCGCCGGGAAATTAAAGGTGGTAACTTTTACATCATCATAAAAAACGGAGCTCTCTTTACTGGCAGCAGTTTTAAATTCGGTAACCTTTAGCTTTTTATCGGCAGGGCTGCGCGTGTAAGCCTGGTAGGCTATCAGCTTATGAAAATCGCTTTGCGAAAAGCCATAATCGCTCATGTATGCGGTAGCCGTGTTAAGCAAGTAGGCTATTTGCTGTACCTCGCTGCTTACTACATTGAGCAGGCCATCTTTGGTATCAATGGTATAAGCCATGGTACGGTTTAACAATACGGCCTTTTCGCCGGGAAATTGTTTTTTAAGCTCTTCCAGGTTTTGGGCCTTAAGCGTATTCTGCTGCGCAATAAGCGATAATACCAGGACCACAAAACACACTACATCAAATCTCTTTTTCATTTTACGCTTACCAGTTTATCATTATCATAGGTAAGGGTTTTTACCAGCTTCCCGGTTTCATCGTAATATTTTACCGGCCCCTGGTTTACCCCCAGTGCATAAGTGCTTTCCTTTTTCAGTTTGCCGTTTTTGTAATAATCTTTGGCAACACCATCAAGGTTATCGGCAACGTAGTTATGCTCCTCCATCAACTTGCCATCAGGGTAATATTCCAGCGATGTGCCCTCGTTAATGCCAAATACCGAATTATCAACGCTGCGCAACTGGCCGTTGCTATAGTAAATACTCATCTTTCCGTTTTTAACACCGTCGGAATAAACGCATTCGCGCGCCACCTTTCCATTGGCATAAAGGGCTTTAAACTGGCCGTTAACAGCAGGTACGGGGATAAATGCTACAGGTTTTCCGTCGGCGCCGTTGTAGCTGTAAGATTCGACGCCGCCCTCATCAAACATAATCTGGTAAGCCAGGGAGCCATCCAGCTCGTATTTCTGCCACAGCCCATCCAGCTCGCCATCTTTATAGGTAGCCGCAAAATCCTTGCTGCCACCCGGGTTGTAGTATAAGAGTTCGCCGTTCAGCTCGCCGTTAGCATAGGTAGCTATGCGTGCCAGTTTGCCATCGTCTTCGTAGGTTTTCCATTTGCCTGTTTTGTTGCCGCTAACGTAACGGCCCTCTACCTGTTTGGCCCCGCCATAAAAATACGCGGTGTAGGTGCTGTCTATCAGCCCCCTTTTATAAAACAGGGTACCCTCGGGGCTGCCATCAAAATAAAAGCTTTTGTAGGGGCCGTGTAAGCTGCCGTTCACCAGGGTGCCCTGCGCCATTAACTTTTTATTGGGGTAAAACAAAGTATACTTGCCAGATCCTGTTGGAAAATTGTCATCGGCAATAATATTTTCGGCTTCATCATATTGCTTTATGCCAACCAAAACCCCGTTGATGTATTTCTGCTCGGTAATTTTCCTTCCGTTTGGAGCAAACTCTTCTTTGTAACCGTTAAGATCGCTATTTAGGTAGTAAGTTTTGCCGATGAGTTTCCCCGCCAGGTCGTGATTTAACCATTCGCCCTGGTAATCGCCGGCCACCATCCAACCTTCGGTTTGCGGCTGGCCGTTTACGTAATAGCTTTGATAGTAACCATCCTCTTTGCCGGCCGCCATGTTTATCTCTGATTTTTTCTTGCCGTTAAGGTAATAAGTAATGAGCGGACCGTTAAGCTCACCTGTTGTATAACTGCTTAGCTGATGAATTTTACCCGATGGATAAAATAGGGTATCCGGGCCGGTAAAATTGCCTTTCTCGTCATAGAAATAGTGCTCTCTTTTTACTCCTGCGGAGGTAAACGATACGGCATCCAGCAGTTTGCCCTTTAAGGCCGATATGTAGATCTGTTTGCCGGCAGCATCTAAATACTGCGTTTGCTTAATTATTCCGTTATCATATAACAGTTTGGCGTACGGTTTTCCGGCCTTGCTGTAATAAATGGATTCGCCGTTTATTTTGTCTTTCCTGGCAGTGTAGGTAACCGATGGCTGGCCGTTCTCGTAAAACTCCTGGTGCAGGCCAACTTCTTCGTTATTGATATAGTTGCGCTTTTGTTTAAGCTTTCCGTTTTCGTAGTATGATTTCCACTCGCCTTCTACCTTATCCTTCACAAAAACCATCTCTAACGACACACCGCCGGTTTCATAATAGCTTTTATAAGGGCCGTCGGCTTTGCCCTCGGCGTATTGCACCGTGGTTTTCAGGGCGCCGCTTTTATAATAATATTTAGATACACCTGTGGCGGCGCCGGCAAGGTAAGTGGTAATATCTTTCAGCGTACCGTTATCATAGTACAACCTTTCTTCGCCGTCCTTTTTGCCCAGTTTATAATGCGCTTCGGATTTTTTGGAGCCGTTGTAATAAAACGTATTTACCACGCCATCCAGCTCATCATTTTCTTCGTGCTCGCGCGAGGACGCGTTGCCGTT
>CBFGNE010000431.1:0-4354 GCA_965649995.1 uncultured Mucilaginibacter sp. | reverse complement strand
GTTTTTAACCGATGTATTAAAGGTGGAGAAGCTGGATGCCAAATTCCCATATAGAGTGGGTTTGCACCAAAGCTGCCATGGTCAGCGCGGGCTTAAGCTGGCGCAAATGACAGAACTAACCGCATCGCAATTCTCCAAACCCGGCAGTTTGCTTGGGATGGTAGAAGGGGTGGAACTGGTACCGCTTAACCGCACTGACGAATGCTGCGGTTTTGGCGGAACCTTTTGCGTGGCCGAGGAAGCAGTATCTGCCAAGATGGGTAAAGACCGCGTGGCCGACCATATACAAAATGGCGCCGAATATATTACCGCTGCCGACCTGAGCTGCCTGATGCACATGGAAGGCATCCTGAAAAGGCAGAAAAGCGGCGTAAAGGTGATCCACATTGCCGAGATACTGAATGGCGTAAAGGAGCCTGTAGCATGAAGGATCACGCCGAACTTTCTGAAGTATTTAATAAAGACGAGCAGCGCGTAAACTGGCACGACGAAACCCTTTGGTTTGTCCGCCAGAAACGCGATAAAGCATCGCACCAGATCCCCGACTGGGAAGAGCTGCGCGAAGCTGCTTCGCAAATAAAACATAACGTACTATCCGATTTGGGTAACTACCTGGAGCAGTTTGAGCAGAATGCCATTAATAATGGTATTCGTATACATTGGGCGGTTGATGCCCAAGAGCATAACAAGATAGTCCATAGCATATTAAGGCGGCACGGCATCAGCCAGATGGTGAAAAGTAAATCCATGCTGACGGAGGAATGCCACCTCAATCATTATCTGGAAGAGCAGGGCATTAATGTGGTAGACTCCGACCTGGGCGAGCTGATTGTACAGCTAGCCAAAGAACCGCCAAGCCATATCGTTCTGCCCTGCATCCACAAAAAGAAGGAAGAGATAGGCGATATATTCCACCAGCATTTAGGCAGCGCCAAAGGTGAGGCTGACCCGCAGGTACTCACCGAAACCGCCCGCAGCCACCTGCGTGCTACTTTCCTCTCCCGCAGGGCTGCCCTAACGGGTGTAAACTTCGCGGTAGCAGAAACGGGAGAGTTTGTAGTTTGCACCAATGAGGGCAATGCTGATATGGGCGCGCACCTGTCTGATGTACACATTGCCAGTATGGGGATAGAGAAACTGATACCGAAGCGCAAAGACCTTGGCGTGTTTCTGCGCTTGCTTACCCGGAGCGCAACAGGGCAACCCATAACCACTTACAGCAGCCATTTTAAACGCCCAAGGCCGGGGCAGGAGATGCACATCATATTGGTAGATAACGGCCGCAGCGTACAATTGGGCCGTGAGGATTTCCGCAATTCATTAAAATGCATCCGTTGCGGGGCCTGCATGAACACCTGCCCGGTTTACCGCCGAAGCGGGGGGCACAGCTACCATACGGCAGTGGCGGGGCCAATAGGATCTATCCTCGCCCCAAACCTGGACATGAAGCAATACGCCGACCTGCCCTTTGCCTCCACGCTATGCGGATCGTGCAGTAATGTTTGCCCGGTGAAGATAGATATCCACGAGCAGCTTTATAAATGGCGGCAGGTGATCGTCAAAGAAGGCTATGGTGATAAAAAGAAGGCAGCCGCCATGCAGGCGATGGCTTATACGCTGTCCTCGCCAAAGGTTTACCGTTTAGCAGGCAAAGCAGGGCGATGGGTGATGAAACATACGCCCTTTGCAGTAAACAACCCGCTAAACCCCTGGTACAAGCAACGAGATATGCCCGAGGCGCCGAAGGAATCGTTTGGAGAGTGGTACAGGAAAAATAGATATGAGAAGTGAGATATGAGATATGAGACGGGAATTGAGAGGCAAGAAATCAGGAGTCAGGAACCAAGACAAAAATAAATCTTGAACATTCGACATTAGAAATGACTACTCGTGATAAAATATTAGCAGATGTACGCCGTAACCAGCCGCCTTTGGTGGCAGCGCCGGATATTGCGATTTGGGAAGGTAAAGCCCGGTCAAAAGGCGCCTTGCTGGAAACGTTTGCAACGGTTGCCGGGAATGTGGGCAGCCGGGTAGTGCTGGTGGATAACATCGCCGACTTAAAAGCGCACCTGGTTATCGCTCCCGGTTCGCGGGTATTAACATCTCTGCCCGAATTATTGGATATCGCTGCTGATGCCGCCTTGTTTGTCAACAACGCCCCGCATGAAATGGAAAATGTTGAGCTGGCCATTCTACGGGCCGAATTTGGCGTAGCGGAGAATAGCGCATTATGGGTGACAGAAAATCAAATGGGCACCCGGGTATTGCCCTTTATTTGCCAGCATTTGGCACTGGTGGTTAATGCCGCGGATATTGTACCCGATATGCACGCCGCCTACCTCCGCACCCAGGGCAGCGACCATGGCTTTGCTGCCTTTATTGCTGGGCCATCCAAAACAGCGGATATCGAGCAATCACTGGTGCTCGGCGCGCATGGGCCAAGGAGTTTGGTGATATTTGTTTTGGTGGGTTAATTTGATGTATTTTATATTGATGAGTGCAGATATTAAAAAATATTCAGGGATTGACTTGCTCGATAAAATTTTTGAGTTTATTGCGATGACACCTGATTCGAAAGAATGGAATGTAACGTCGCTGAAATCAAACCCGCCGAGGCTGATAAGGTTTCGGCAAATTGAGGCGCTGTTAAAAGCATTTTTTGGGAATGAGCCAAAACAAAATCTTTTTAATAAGGCAAAATCATTATTTATAGACGAGAAAAAAATGTCCATTCAATCTTTCATGAAAGGAGACTTTATCAGAAAGAGAACAATGGCCGAATACGCAGGCCTGTCAACTTATATTCAGGATTTTATAAAATTGGAAATGAATGATCTTCAACAAAAAAAAGAAGTGAGGATAGAAGGCTTGGCTTTTATTTTCCCGCAACTTGTCGAATTTAGGAAACAGGTTCGAAGCTTGCTTGCATTCAACTCGGGTTGGGCGGCGGTAAGTTCGATAACTTCACAATTTTCAATATCTCTCACCAGTTCAATTTCAAACAATTTGACCGGAAGGTACGACAAACTGGATGAGGTTTTGGAACAGTTTATCAATCCAACCGGCATACAGTTTACAAGAGAGGAACTAATTGCCAAATTTGATTTTCCAACAGAATGTCTCGGTGGAATTGACATGGGTTATATTTAATAACCTCGTGTTGGAGAATGCTTAATCATGTTAGCGGCATTAAATGATGCTGTCGCCCTTTTATTTAACCCAATAAACACCAATATTTGTCCTAACCTTAAATATATGAGAACCTTTCGCACCCTCCTCCTTATCACGCTGTTGGCCACTGCCCTTTGTGCCGATGCAAAAGTTACCTTACCTTCTGTTTTTACCGATAATATGGTGCTGCAGCAAAAAACAAAAGCTGCCATTTGGGGCAAGGCCGACGCCGGGAAAACTGTTTCGGTAACTACTACCTGGAGTTCGAAAAAGTACACGGTGGTAGCGGATGCCGATGGTGAATGGAAAGTGATGTTGGCCACGCCATCATACGGCGGGCCTTATGATATTACCGTAAACGATGGCGATGCCCTTACCCTGAAAAACGTGCTGATAGGCGAGGTTTGGATCTGCTCGGGGCAGAGCAATATGGAGTTCCCGGTATCGGGCTGGTATCAGGTGGTTAATTATCAACAGGAACTGGCCGAAGCGCAGTACCCCAATATCCGCCTGTTACAGGTAGAGCAAGTAAACAGCACCGTTCCACTTGACGATGCTAAAATTACCGGCGGCGGCTGGCAGCCCTGTACTCCGCAAACGGTAGCGAAGTTTTCTGCCGTGGCTTACTTTTTTGCAAGGGATATCTACAAAAAAACAGGCATTCCCATTGGTTTGATACACTCCTCCTGGGGCGGCACTATTGTAGAGGCCTGGACCAGCGAAAATACCGTGAAGCAATTACCCGACCTGGTCAAAGCTTACCACACCATGAAAACCCTGAACAAAGAGCAAAGCCTCGCCCTGTATAATGCCGAAGTGGCGGCCTGGCAAGCGGCCGTTACAGCGAAGGATAGCGGCTACCAAAACGGTGCAGCCGTTTGGGCACCAGCCAATATTGACACTTCCGGCTGGAAAACTGTACCATTACCCGGTGCCTGGGAAGCAGCCGGACTGCCCAATTTTGATGGTATTGTTTGGTTCCGTAAAACGATAAATGTGCCCGAGGCAATGGCAGGGAAGGAGCTTACGCTTAGCCTCGGCGCTATTGATGATAACGATATTACTTTTGTTAACGGTGAAAAAATTGGGGAAACCAACTTTTATGCCGCGCCCCGTAATTACATTATCCCGGCAGAAAAAGTAAAAGAATTTGGCAGTCAAACACCTATGAAACGGGCAG
>CBFGNE010000430.1:0-4365 GCA_965649995.1 uncultured Mucilaginibacter sp. | reverse complement strand
GTTGTTGCCATAATCAAAGGTGATAGCGCCCTGCTTCTGCAGTTGCAACATAAAACCAACATGACGGGCCATGCTTTTTAATGAGAGGCGTTTGTATTGCTCCGCATCCGCTTTGCGTAAGTCAAGCGCTTCATCCAAGCGTAAACCGTTTGGGATATAACCGTTCAATGGGTCGTGTGCCGAAGTTTGGTCGGTAAGCATATCGGGCACAATGCCGTCTTTTATTAAATGCTCCAGCATATCGCCGGCATCACTCACCAAGCCAACCGAAAGTGTTTCGCCTTTGGCCATGGCTTCCTTTACCCAGGCAATTGCCTCGTCGTAAGAATGTGTTAACCTGTCGATATATTTGCTCTCGATGCGTTTTTGGATGCGGGTTACATCTACATCGGCACCTAAAAATACCGCGCCTGCCATGGTTGCTGCCAGCGGCTGCGCCCCGCCCATACCGCCGATGCCGGCGCTTACAATGAGTTTCCCGGTTAAATTGCCGCCAAAATGCTGTCGGCCTGCCTCTACAAAGGTTTCGTAAGTACCCTGCAAAATGCCCTGGGTACCAATATATATCCAGCTCCCGGCCGTCATTTGCCCATACATCATCAGCCCTTCGGCGCGCAGTTTATTAAAATGCTCCCAGGTTGCCCAGGCGGGTACCAAATTACTATTGGCTATCAACACCCGCGGTGCCTGCGGGTGGCTGCGGATAATGCCAACCGGCTTGCCCGATTGTACCAGCAACGAATGCTCCTCGTCCAGCTCCAGCAAAAGTTCGATAATTTTCCTCAACGATTCGGGGTTGCGGGCGGCTTGCCCAATGCCACCGTACACCACCAGTTCGTCGGGGTTTTCGGCCACTTGCCCGTCCAGGTTGTTTAGCAGCATACGCAATGGCGCTTCCGTTTGCCAGCTTTTAGCATGCAATTGGTTACCAACGGGGGCCTTGTACACGGGGTGGCTGGCGTATGTTTTAATAAATTCCGAACTCGTCATCGTTACTTAAGTTGATGTTATGCTTTTTTGCGGCGGCGTCAGCTACCTGCTGAAACTCACCGCTTGTAATAATTTGGTGCAGGGCGTTTATGTCCTCGGCAAAAATTCTGTCTTCATTTATAAATGGCACATGCTTACGTACCAGTTGGTGGCAGGCCTCTATAACCGGGGTGGATAATAGCGGCCGGCGGAAATCCAGCGCCTGCGATGCATAAAGCAGCTCGATTGCCTGGATGAATTCGATATTATCCAGCACCATATGCAGCTTGCGCCCGCTGATGGAGCCCATGGAAACATGATCCTCCTGCCCCAATGAGGTAGGCACGCTATCGGCACTGGCCGGGAAACAAAGGGTTTTATTTTCGGTAACAAGCGCGGCGGTGGTGTACTGCGGAATCATTAGTCCCGAATTGAGCCCTGCGCCGCTGGTCAATAATTTTGGCAAGCCGTAGCGCCCTTCGCTCATGAGGTAGCAGCGCCTGTCGGCTATGTTGCCTAATTCTGCAGCGGCTACGGTAGCATAATCCAAAGGTAAAGCCAGGGGTTGTCCGTGGAAGTTGCCACCGCTGATGGTATCCTCCGCAGAAAAAACAACCGGGTTATCGGTAACGGAGTTGAGTTCTATCTCCGTCAATTCTTTTAAATGCAGCCAGGCGTTACGCGATGCGCCATGTACTTGCGGCATGCAACGCAGCGAGTATGGATCCTGCACGCGGTTACAATCTGCATGTGCTCCGTTGATGGCCGAGCCATCCAGCAGGGCGGCTAAGCGCTGTGCAACGTGCTTAGTGCCTTTGTATGGCCGGATGGCATGCAGCCTTGCATCAAAGGGGCGCGTGGAGCCCATCAGCCCTTCCAGCGACATCGCACCTATCAGATCGGCTACATTTAAAGCATTGCTTAATCGCTCCACCGCCTTTATAGCGAATGCCAAAATAAACTGGGTGCCATTGATGAGGGCAAGCCCTTCTTTTGGGCCAAGCACCAGGGGCTGTAAATTGTGTTGTTGTAATATCTTCCCTGCGGGATGCTTTTCATCGCCAACAAAAACCTCTCCCAAGCCCAACAGGGGCAAAAATAAATGTGCCAGGGGGGCAAGGTCGCCCGAAGCCCCTACCGAGCCTTTCTCGGGCACTACGGGTATTATGTCATTATCGATATGCCATATTACCCGATCCAAAGTTTTGGGGGCGATGCCCGAGTAGCCCTGCGCCAAGGCCTGTACTTTGGTGATGAGCATCAGCTTGGCTATCTCTGCCGGGATGGGTTTGCCCACCCCTACGCTGTGGCTTTTAAGGATATTGCTTTGCAGCAGGCTGGTATCTTTTTCGGAGATGCTGGTATCGCAAAGCGGGCCAAAACCGGTGTTGATGCCGTAAACAGGCTTTTGCGCGTGGACTATCTTTTCTACTTCTCGCCAAGAGGCGGCAATTTTTTCGGCTGCTTCTTCATTGATCACACCCTTCACCTTACCCGAAGCAATATCGAGGGTGGTGCCTATCGAGAGGTGTTCTGCGCCATAGTTAAACTTATCCATGGTTTATGGCTTTTACGTTCAATTTTTCGCTTACGCTATCCACAAAATTTGCCGAGCGGAAAACGTTTTCCATTGCCGAGATAGCAGGCAGCAACTGCATTGCGGCGGCATCGCTTTCGGCCAGTTCCATCATGCTGTTGTTGATGGCTTCCCAAATGGGGAGTATTTGATTTAAGACAGACCTCCCTTTTTTGGTGAATTGAACCAATTGCCTGCGGCCATCGTCGGTACAAACCGAAGTTTCTACCATGCCTTTATTTTTGAGGCTGGCGATCAACTGGCTTGCCGCCGGGTGCGACACCTCGGTTTGATCGCTCAATTCTTTTATAGATAATGATTCGTTCTTAGACAATAAATAGAATACCGGGAACCAGCTGGCCTCAAACTCGATGCCCTCGTTTTGATAGATGCGATTTATTTCGGCTAAGAATGTTTCGCTCATCCGCCGTAAGCGGCTGCCTAAAACCAGGTAACCTAAGCTTTGGTACAAATTCATGGATGCAATTTATATAAGTACTTATATAAATGCAAGGATTATTTATTAACAGCGCGGTTAAATGTCTTAAATCAACCGAAAGAGGCCGCATTTACCCCACATCATCTAATCAATTAACATGCATCTTTGTTATAATCAATTAAAATTCAACCCTATGGAAAAGCTGACATTCGACGTTGAGATAAACGCCTTGCCCCAAAAAGTTTGGGAGGTACTTTTCACTGATGAGTACTATCCAAAATGGACCGAAGTTTTTTGTGAAGGCTCGCATGCTGTTACCGACTGGAAAGAGGGCAGCAAAGTACTGTTCCTGGATAATAAAGGCAGCGGCATGATTGCCATAATAGAAACAAGCGAACCCGGTAAGCGGATGGTATTTAAATGCACCGGCGAAGTAAAAAATGGCGAGGAAGACTATGATAGCGAGGGCGCGCAAATGGTGAACGGCGCAACCGAAAGCTACACGCTGGAAAACCACGACGGCACCACTCTGCTCACCGTAGAAATGGCCGGCGGCAGCTTCCCAGCCGGAATGATGGATTTTTTCCGCGGTGTATGGCCAAAGGCGCTGGAAAAGGTGAAAGAGCTGGGAAGCGCCCCGGCGCCCTGAAGGGAGCTTTTGGTTTGCCGGGTTAGCTTGCCGTAAAAATTATTTTGTATCTTTATAATACTTAATTTTTGTTTATGACCACAATGACACTCCAGGTTCCCGATGCTCTTGAAAAAGAACACGATGAAACCGTGCGTTTTTTGGCGGCGAAATTATATGAGGCTGGTAAATTATCATTAGGCCAGGCAGCAGAAATGTGCGGAATGAAAAAGTGGGACTTCCCAGAAGTACTTGCAAAATTTGATATTCCATATTTTCAGTATACTGCCGAGGATGTTATTAATGAAGCAAACAGCATCCGTTAAGGCCGCATTAGTTATCACCGATGCCAGTTGTTTAATTGTACTGGATAAGATTGGTCACCTTCATTTGCTGCCAATGTTGTTTTCCGAAGTGGTTACCACACCGAAAATTATTGTAGAATGGCAGCGCCGCACCCGAATGGATGCAGGTAATTGCTGTAGCCAATAAAACTCTCCAAAATGATTTTGCAAACATTGTTGATCCCGGAGAAGCCAGCGCACTCGCGCTTGCTCAAGAAATAAAAAGCGACTACGTGATAATCGACGATATGCAAGCACGAAAACTGGCCGCAAAACTTGGGTTAAATATTATAGGCACTTTAGGCATTTTGCTAAAAGCAAAACAAGCAGGGTTTATCACACTACTTAAGCCTGTACTTGAACAAGTTGAAAAAACCAACTTTAGAACTACCACTGCATTAATTCAATC
>CBFGNE010000429.1:0-4376 GCA_965649995.1 uncultured Mucilaginibacter sp. | reverse complement strand
CTTACCGTCTTTTTTGTCTGTTCAATTACCTTTAGGTCGATATCTACCCCGCCTGTGGCAGTAAATTTAACAGCGTTGCTCACCAAATTCAACAAAATTTGTACCAGCCGCGCCCTATCGCCAATTACTACGTCGGGGATGGCGTGCTCTATCGTGCTCTTCAGGTAAATGCCTTTCTCTGCTGCCTTGTACCGCATCGAGGCCGTAACCCCTTTTATCATATCGCGGATATCTACATGCGCTTTCTCCAGCTCGATATTACCCGTCTCTATCTTTGTAAAATCCAGCACATCGTTTATCAGCGTCATCAGGTTCTCTGCCGAGAATTTGAGGATGCTGAGGTTCTCCCGCTGCGACTCCAGGGGGTTATCATCCAGCAACAGGTGGCTCATACCAATAACGGCATTAAGCGGTGTACGTATCTCGTGGCTCATCACGCCAATAAACATGTCTTTGGCGCGGCTCAGTTGCAAAGCTTCCTCTTTGGCATTTATCAGTTCCTGCTCGGCCTTCTTTTTAGATGTGATATCAATGATCACCTCTATGTACTTATCCACCTTCCCGGTATCATCAGTAATTACCGAATTGATGACCGAGATCCAAACCGGCCTCCCATCTTTACGGTAGATGAGCAGATCAACCTCGAAGGATTGCTTTTTCGCGGATAGTTCGCGCGCCTTGGTGATAATGGATACATCCGTCAATTCGCCTTTCAACGAATCGCCGAGGTGCTTATCCTTTACATCCTCCAGCGAATAGCCGGTAATATGCTCAAAAGCATCGTTCACCCACTCCACCTTGCCTTCGCTATTGTTAATAACCACGCCGCTGGTTGTTTTACTGGCAACAAGCGATAGCATGGTAAGCTGCTCTTCGGCTTTTTTGCGGCTGCTGATGTCAACCATTACGCCTATCTGGCGTTCTACATTGCCTACCTCGTTAAACAGCGGGCTGTTGGATATAAACACCCAGGCAGCCGAGCCATCTTTGCGGTATATTTTTATTTCAATCTCGTAAGGCTTATTTTCTTTTACTTTTTGTACCGCACCTTTAAAAACTTCCAGGTCGGTTTCTGCGCCTATCAGCTTAGTACCTATGGTTTGCCCTTTTAATTCGTCCAGCGTGTAGCCGATTATCCGCTCCATGGATTCGTTCATCCATATTATCCGGCTTTCGTTATCGCGGATCATGATACCGCTTGGAGATTTGCGTGCCGCAAAAGAAAGTATCTCTACATCCTGCTCGGCACGTTTGCGGGTGGTGATATCAATAATAATGCGGATGTATTTTTCTATCGCGCCATCCGCCGCGTATATGATAGAATTGGTTACCGAGATCCAGATAGGCTCACCCCCTTTGGTGAACATGGATAGCTCCACCTCGTACGATCTTTTGTTCGCTATGGCATCCCGCAACTCCAGTTCGGCAGCTTCATCTTTGGGCTTGCCTTTTATAACTTCGCCCAAAAGTTTATGCTCAACGTCGGTTAGGTTATACCCTGTAATACTTTCAAATGCGGCATTGGTCCATATTACCTTATCATCAGCATCGCTTATCACCACGCCGTTCTTTATTTTGCTGGCCACCAGCGATAGCTGCTCGGTTTCGGTCAACAGCTTTTTTTGCAGGGTCATATCGCGGCCGCTGCAGTACCATTTGCCGGCCTTGTGTACAGCGGTCCAGCTTATCCACTTAAGTTCGCCGCTACGTGTAACCGTTTCGGTCACAATTTCGAACGGCTTTTGCGACGCCACGGCCTTTTCTATCACCGGGACAAACTGCTCCCGGTTTTGCCCGGCCACAAAACTCCATAACGTTCTCCCTACGGCTTCTTCTACCGTATAGCCTAAAATATCGAAAATACAGTTATTGATGAGTTCGATATTAGCATCCGCACCGGCAATCAAGTGGATCTCGGTTGAATTATTGAAAAGCGTGTAAAAATCCTTATGCACCTGCAGGCTTTGCTCCAGCTCCTTTTTTTGCTTGCGCAGTACCAGGTGCGATATTACCTCGCTGGCCAATATTTTAAGGGCATCCTGCTGCTCTTCGGTTACCTCGCGCACATGGGTATCCAGCACGCATAGGGTACCAATACGGTAACCGTCGGGGTCTATAAGCGGGGTGCTGGCATAAAACCGCAGCCCAAACTCGCCGGTAACCATTTCATGGCCGCGATAGGGTTCTACTTTTGATACATCGGGAATAGCTACTAAGTCGCCCTGCATGAAGGTGTGCTGGCAAAACGTGTCTTCCAGCGGTACCTCGGCAATATCCAACCCAATGGCCGATTTCATCCATTGGCGCGAATCATCTATAAAAGAAATAAAGGCAATGGGTACCTGGCATATATAGGAAGCCAGGCGGGTAATAGCATCATACTCCTTCTCGGGCAGCGTATCTAAGATATCATAGGAATGCAAGGCGTTTAAGCGCTTAGCTTCCAACTCCGAAGGGGTATGATGCTGTACGTCCATTTGTTAGCCCAGGTGGTTATCCCGGTAAAGGGGATGCTCTTCCATTAGCTTGTGCACCCTTTTACGTACTTTCTTCAAAACAGTTTCGTTTTCAGGGTCGTTTATTACCATATCTATCAGTTCCACAATGGTATCCATGTGTTTTTCTTTTAAACCGCGGGTAGTAATGGCCGCAGTGCCTACACGGATGCCCGATGTTACAAACGGCGACTTATCATCATAAGGCACCATGTTTTTATTGGCGGTGATATCTGCGCTTACCAAAGCTTTCTCGGCAGCTTTACCGCTGATGTTTTTGTTGCGCAAATCAATCAGCATCAGGTGGTTATCTGTACCGCCCGAAATGATATCATACCCGCGCTCTACAAAGGCCTTGGCCATAGCGGCGCCGTTAAGTTTCACCTGTAGGATATATTTCATGTAGCTATCGCTCAAAGCCTCGCCAAAGGCAATTGCTTTAGCAGCGATGATGTGCTCAAGCGGGCCGCCCTGTGTACCCGGGAAAACGGCCATATCCAGCAAGGCCGACATCATGCGGATCTCGCCTTTTGGTGTTTTTAAGCCCCACGGGTTTTCAAAATCTTTACCCAATAATATCAGCCCACCACGCGGGCCGCGCAGGGTTTTGTGTGTAGTAGTGGTAACAATATGGCAATGCGGCAGCGGATCGGTAAGCAAACCACGGGCAATTAAACCTGCCGGGTGCGAAATATCTGCCAGCACCAATGCGCCAACCTCATCGGCAACGGCGCGGATAAATGCGTAATCCCAATCGCGCGAGTAGGCCGAAGCACCGCAGATGATCAGTTTTGGTTTTTCGCGCAGGGCAACTTCTTTTAGTTGCTCATAATCTACATAACCGGTATCTTTTTTAACCCCATAAAAATGCGGCTCGTACAGTTTGCCCGAAAAGTTTACGGCCGAGCCATGTGTTAAGTGGCCGCCATGAGAAAGGTCGAACCCTAATATTTTATCGCCGGGGTTTAAAACAGCCAGCATTACCGCAGCATTGGCCTGCGCACCGCTATGCGGCTGCACGTTTGCCCACTCGGCATTAAACAATTGCTTGGCGCGCTCAATAGCTATGGTTTCAATTTCATCAACAACCTCGCAGCCGCCGTAATAGCGTTTGCCGGGTAAGCCTTCGGCATATTTGTTGGTTGCTACCGAGCCAGCGGCTTCCATCACCTGCTTGCTTACAAAATTCTCTGATGCTATCAGCTCAATGCCTTCTTCCTGGCGCTGCTGCTCTTCATCCAGCAATTTAAATATTAATTTATCTCTTTTCATTGTCATGTGTAATGCGCGCTAAGTTAGCTATAAAATTAGATTTGAGATAGATGGATTTAGATTTGAGATGTGAGATATGAGATTTGAGACGGGAGAATTTAGTTTTGGGGCGGGAGATATGAGAATTGAGATGGGAGATTTGAGCGGGAGATATGAGATTTGAGACGTGAGATTTGAGATAAAAAGGATGCAAAAGCCGCCATTATAGGCACCAGCCCTCCCCCCCGTCATGCACGATTGTACGAAGCCCTCCCACCTCGTCCTTGCGCAAATCCCCCCGTCATTGCGAGGCACGAAGCAATCTCCCGATTAGCAGGGCGAACCTACAGAGCGGCTTTATTCTCGATAACGGCAGTACGAGGTGGTTAACACACGGCTGCTTGTATGACCGCTCTGCCTTCGTAGAGATTGCTTCGTACCTTATAATGACGCGACGTTAAATGCTTGATTGTCAATACCTGTTTAATCACTAACCGGATCCAACGAAGAACACAAAAACCGGCCTTGTCCTGTTCGGCAACCACTGAAACTGATAAAGCACTGCCTTTCATAGGACAGGGCGCAGCCGGCAGTTTCTTTTGGTTACTTTTCTTTGCTGCCAAAGAAAAG
>CBFGNE010000428.1:0-4385 GCA_965649995.1 uncultured Mucilaginibacter sp. | reverse complement strand
ACCCAGTCATGTAGAATATGGCTGCGGCATCCCCGATTTCGACCGCGAGGGGCGGTGCATACGGGTTGATTTTGATGAGGTATCGGTCATGAGCGTTTACTTTCCCTCAGGCTCCAGCGGCGATGAGCGGCAGATATTTAAATACCGTTTCCTGGATGAATTTGGCAAGTACCTTACCCTGCTAAAAGTAGAACACCCCAAACTGGTTATCTGCGGCGATTACAATATCTGCCACCGTGCAATAGATATCCATAACCCAAAATCAAACGCCAACTCATCCGGCTTTTTGCCCGAGGAGCGCGAGTGGATGGAAAACTTTATCGAATCGGGTTTTGTAGATACTTTCCGCCATTTAAATAAAGAGCCGCACAATTATACCTGGTGGAGTTTCCGCTCTGGTGCACGCGGAAAGAATTTAGGCTGGCGTATTGACTATGCCATGGCGAGCAAGGAACTGGAAGATAATATTAAACGTGCGGCGATACTGCCGGAGGCTAAGCATTCGGATCATTGCCCGGTGTTGTTAGAGTTGGAGTTTTGATTGTTATGAATTAGCCGGTTGATACAGATGAATCGATTTCTTTGCCCGGTATTACTATTAGCGGCTTGTTCGGGGCATTCTGTTAAGACGAACTATGATACCGCCTTTCCAAACCAAACTGACACGATTGGCCCCAAGCTTGTCAGTACCAGGTATATGCCAACTGGGTTTTATTATCTTGCAGAACACGGCAAAGGAATCGAAAAGTGGATGAATAAAACAGATAGCGTCTTCATGATCTTTCCGTTGCCGTTTGCATCTGTAGTAAACATAAAAAAGGCGACGCTTCAAAAAACGGAATCCCGATACGGCGATTTTACCGAATTATGCCTGGTATTTGACAATAAAGGGACCAAAGATTTAGCAGAGGGTACCGGCAATGCCTTGCACCCTAAAATTGCAGTGATTGTAGCCAATAAACTTTTATATGTTGTGGACAACACCTATTCCATTAAAACAGGAATAATGTACATTGGGCTAAAGGGTTACTCCGAAAAAGAGATGAAAGCAATGCTTGCTGCGGTAAATAATAAAAAGTAAATAAGGCTTGATCAGCCATTATGCTTTAACTTCTATTAGCTTTATACCATGGGTAAATTCAGCACTTTTTTTATTCCGCTTATAGCGTTATATACTTTATCAGCCGTCGCCCAACAACCTGGCGCTCCCATCGATGTGGAGCATTACAAATTTGCCTTGCAACTAAACGACGCCAATAACACAATCAAGGGGCAAGCAACTATAACGGCCAAATTCTTAAAACCAGCAAAAGCCTTCCGTTTCGACCTTGTTAAAAAGAAAACTAATGGTAAAGGAATGCTGGTATCCTCGGTTACAGAAGCGGGTAAGCCATTGCGATTTAGCCAGGACAGCAATTCAGTTTCTATTGCTACAAATGCAAAATTAAACAGCCTGCATAGCTATACCATTAAATATAGCGGCGTCCCTGCTGATGGGCTCATCATCTCCACTAACAATTACAAGCACCGAACCTTTTTTGGTGATAACTGGCCAAACCGGGCGCAACACTGGCTGCCCTGTGCCGACCATCCCGCAGACAAGGCTACCGTAGAGTTTATTGTTACGGCGCCCGCTCACTACAATGTAGTCGCAAATGGCTTAAAAGTAAAAGAGCAAACCCTGCCGGGCAAGCTGAAGCTTACCCACTGGAGCGAAAAGGCGGCCATCTCCACCAAAGTAATGGTTATTGGTGTTGCAGATTTTGCCATCGATCACACCGGCGATGTCGACGGCATACCGGTTTATGCCTATGTTTTCCCGGAGGATAAAGAAACAGGCTTTAAAAGCTATACCTACGCAAAAGAAATACTACCATTCTTCATCAAAAATGTTGGCCCGTTCGCTTACGAAAAGCTTGCTAACGTGCAATCAAAAACCATATTTGGCGGCATGGAAAATGCCAGTTGCATCTTTTATTTTGAAGAATCGGTAAAAAGCCCAACTATTGAAGAATTGATGGCCCACGAAATAGCCCACCAATGGTTTGGCGACGCCGCGAGCGAAAAAACATGGGCTAACCTGTGGTTGAGTGAGGGTTTTGCCACCTACTTCACCAACCTCTACCTCGAAAGCAAATATGGTGCAGAAAAACTTAAAGAACGCCTTGAAGCCGACCGTGGCCAAATCATCGAATTTGAAAAAAAGCGCCTTACGCCGGTTGTGGATACTGCCGTAAAAAGCAACTACATGCAATTGCTCAACACCAACAGCTACCAAAAAGGCGGCTGGGTGTTGCATATGCTACGCCGAAAACTGGGGGATGATTTATTTTGGAAAGGGGTATCCAGTTACTACGCGCAATACAAAGACAAGAACGCCAGTACCGACGATCTTTGCCTGGCGATGGAAAAGGCCAGTGGCATGGAGTTGAAACAATTTTTTAAACAATGGCTTTACACTGCCGGGCATCCGGTTTTGCAAATAGAGAAGATCTTCGATAAGCCATCAAAAACCGTGACACTCATTATAACACAAAAACAGGATAAGCTTTATGAATTTCCACTGGAATTTGTAATTGAAGGGCGTACCGGGATAATGCAGATAAAAGATAAGGAAACAACTGTTAAACTAACCGCAGGTTCTGGCGAAGTAGTTTTCGACGCCAATGTTAATTTGCTGGCAACGTTTGAGGTGAGTAAATAGAAAGTTTGTATTTAAATTAAATTTAACACATCGTGCAAATAAAAGCCACCTCCCATTTTAAAAACCCCGAAACAGATACCTCCTGGTTTAAAAATTGGGTTGCTCGTTTAGAAAAAGCCAACAACAAAACTTACCAAAACATCCGCATTACAACATCCCTCGGCCAAACGCAGGTTTGGGGCATAAACACGCAACTTAAAGATGCGGAAACCCTTGTGATATTCCCCGGTGCACGTACCACTTCGTTGTTTTGGGATTTGGATAAGGGGCTTGCCAACCTTGGCCATCCCCTTAAAATATACCTGGTAGAAACCAATGGCTTACCCAATTTAAGCGATGGCCAAACGCCGGATATCAGATCTGAAGGTTATGGCGAATGGGCATCGGAGGTATTAGATAAACTAAACATCAGCAAGGCTTATGTAGCGGGCGCCTCCTTTGGTGGACTGATTGCCATGAAACTTTGTATCACTCACCCGCAAAAAGTACAGGCAGCGTTTCTGCTAAACCCGGGCTGTTTGCAGCCGTTCTCGCTTACTTTAAAAAACCTTTACTATAACCTGCTGCCTATCCTTTTCACCAGCGAAAAAAATATAAGGTTGTTTTTGGATAAGGCAATCCTATGTAAGCCAACCCACCAGCTTTCGCCTACGGCCGAACAGTTACTTATCGATTATGAAGTTTTCGCCATCAGCCGCTACAAGGATAATACGCAAAAACCCTACGACATGGATAAAGAACTATTAAAAGTAAATACGCCAACCTATTTGTTGGAAGGCACCGCCGATATTTTGTTTCCTTACCAAAAGTCAGTTGCTGCTGCCAAATCAAAAATCAGCAGTTTAAAAGATGTTAAAGTGTTTGATAACGTGGGGCATGGGGTTGAGACTTATGCGCAGGCAATGGCATATATCGGCGAAATGATAAAAAGCCTATCCGTAAACCAATAAAAAAAGCCTCCGGATGGAGGCTAAATATTTTACTTTCCCTTCAGGGGGCTTGGGCTTTAGCCCTTCACCCTCTCCACATAGGTACCGGTTGTGGTATCAACTTTTACCTTATCGCCAATATTGATAAACAAGGGAACGCGTATCTCGGCGCCTGTTTCAACTGTAGCATTTTTTAATGCGCCGGTTGATGTATCGCCTTTTACAGCAGGTTCGGTATAGGTAATTTCTAACTCAGCAGAACCGGGGATAGAGCCCATTATCGGCTCATCGCTTTCAAAGGCTACAATTACGTTGGTCCCTTCTTTCAGGAATTTAACAGCATTGCCAAATAATATCTTGGGCACGTTATGCTGGTCGTAAGTTGCATTATCCATTACTACTAATGAGTCGCCGTCTTCATACAAGTATTGATAATCGCTGGTTTCTACGCGCCTGATATCTACCTCCTCATCGGTACGGAAACGGTATTCCACTAACTTACCTGATCGTACATTGCGCATACGCGCCTGGTAAAACGCACGCAGGTTACCCGGGGTGCGGTGTAAAAATTCCTCTACCTGTACCAATTCCCCGTTAAAACGAAGAATGTTGCCATTTTTTATATCAGATGCCTTTGCCATAAAAGTATTTACAATTGACGGGCAAAAATAATTATACGGACGGAAAGAAGCAAGAGGAAGTAAATGTGCCGATTACCGATGTGCAAATGGGGAAGTAGATGTGCTTAATTT
>CBFGNE010000427.1:0-4393 GCA_965649995.1 uncultured Mucilaginibacter sp. | reverse complement strand
GATCTATAGTAATGGTGAGCGTGTTACGGAAGTCCTTACGTTTGGCAATTTCATCTGCGGATATTTCGGCAGGTATTTCTTCTGCATCTTTCTCTACTTCGGCAGGGAAGGATAGTGGGAAACCGTACTCCGCCAAAATAGCGTTCATCTCCGTATCATTCTCGCCCTGGTTGCCTAATACATGCTTAATGCGGCCTATCGGGTTTTTGGCGCCGGCTGGCCAATCGGTTATCTCGGCAACGGCTTTTATCCCGTTTTTGGCACCGTTCAAATCGCTTATGGGGATAAAAATATCGTGCATCATCTTCCGGTCGTCCGGGATGAAGAAGGCAAAGCGCTCGGATAGCTTTACAATGCCCGTAAACTCCATTTTGTTGCGCTGCAATATTTCTATCACTTCGCCTTCCTGGCGTTTGCCCTTGCTGATGGCGTATACGTAAACCTTAACACGGTCGCCGTTGAGGGCGTTTCGCAGTTTGCGGGGGGCTACAAAAATATCGGTTTCGGTTGGGTCGTCGGTAACAATGAAGGCAGAGCCGTCGTTGGTCAAATCAACCTTTCCTTCTACAAAGGTTTTAAGCTCCAGCAATTGGAATTTGCCGGGAGAGATCTCTTTTAAAACGCCTTTAAAGGCCTCATCTTTCAGTACATCAAATATTACGTCGCGGGCATCCGGGTCACGCACATTTAGCTTGGCCGAAACCTGTTTATGATTGAGTGGGGTATTGCCGTTTTGCTCGAATATATCCAGCACCATTTGCGTAAGCACCTGGTTGATGGAGGAATTGTTTTTTTTCTTTTTAGACATAGGTAATTGCTAACGCTGCTAAGATACGGAAAGAACCATTAGGGAGGATTAACGATTTTATTTGAGATGCGGCGTTTGTTTTACCACAGAGCCCTTGCAGCTTTTTTTACTTAAATAACGCAAAATTCATCGCCGAACTGTTGAAGGCCTGGGTTCCCTGCGCTCCACGTTCAATTGCGCAATATTTCCCGCTCCATCATTTAACTTCGGCCTTGCTCCATGCCAATATAGGCTTGTACAGGTCTGCCACCGGGGTTTGCGGCTGTTGCCTGTGCATTTCCATTAGTGTTTGATTAAACTCCTTAAACTTGCTAAACTTCCGCCTGTTTACCATCAAATCTTCGCGCAAGCCTATTACCACATCGGCAGTGGCTTTATCGTAAGTGTCCATTACCCAAAGGCAAAATACGGCGTGCGTCATGTACTCGTTAAAAACGGCCATGCTACTGTTGTAGTTTTTTACTTCGTTTGCCCAAAACGCACGGTTCTTAAAAATACTGTCGATAGGCATGCGGTACTTGTTTGATACCGGGTTTACGTAATTATGGTCTATCTCGGTAAAAACAATGCCACTCATCAGGCCTTCCTTTTGCTTCTCTGTCCAGGTAGGTTTTTCGTAACGATCGGTAGCGCAAACAAACATAACGCTTTCGTTAAAGGTTCCGTTTTTTGTTTGGCTGGAGTAGTTTTGCGTGCTGTGCGAGCCGCCGATAAGCGGCGAAAACACCACTTTATACGATTTGTAGGTTCGTTTCGGGAACTGCTTCTCCATCCAGTCCCACATGCTTTTTATGGGCATCAGTTGCGCTTCACGGTTTATCTTTTCGGCGTAAAAAGGCTGGTTCTGCTTATAAAACTCCCGGAATTTGGATTTCCGCGCAAAGTCTTCAGCCAGTGGCAGCAGCCTGGTGAACAGGTCTGTTTTTTCTTCATCGCCGAATACATAGTAATAGGGGCCGGTGTTCACAATTTTATCTTTTGCAAAGTGGTACATAAAGCTGTTCTCGCGGAAACCGTAATAGTTTTCGTAAAAAACGCTGTCGGCAAAATCCAGTTGCTTAAAAATTGGGTGGTTAAGGTATGGCTTAAAATAAGCTATCATCTTTTCGTAATAGGGGCCTTGCTTCCACAGATCGGTGGCACGCTGGCCGGATGGCGACAACGTCCAGATAATGTTGGCCAGTTCGTACACCTCCGGGATCTCGAACTGCACGTTCCCGGTATTTTTGGCGATATAATCTGCCGGGAAAGCGGCCGTTTGGCCGTTAAAACGAAACTCGAAAACGCCTTGTTTCCCTTTTGGCATTGCAAAGGTTAAGTAAAGTTTCTGCGTGTTGGGTGTGTTAATATAGGGCACAACTATCGAATCTTTTCCGTAATAGATGGTGCCCACCATGCCCAGCGCGCCGTCGGTACCCATATTAACAGTATCGCCGCCCCGTAAAACTTTCGGGTATTTGTCGGGGTAAAAATTCCATTTTACGTAGATGGTATCCGATGGCGTATTTACTATTTTAGGATAGCTTTTTATCAGGTCCTGTGCAAAGGATGTAGCCGAAGAGCCGGCGAGCATTAGGAGCATGTAAAAGTATTTCATAGAGGCGTGCTTAGATGTAAAGGCTAATTTATTTAATTGACACGAAGAAGTAAAGGGCGGAGAAAGAATATTCGAAAAATCGCTGTAAGCAGGTGCCCTTAAGGCTCAATAAAGAAATCGGATACTGCCTTCGTTCAATTGCTTATACCTATGGGTGAGGAGCCGAGGGGTAAGGTATTAAGTTTCTAACGCTATTTTCTTATTTTCGATAGCGTGAAATTCTGCTATTGGATGATCGTTGTTTAATTCTACAATTTCAAATAAACCCTTTGGCAGTTCCGTTAATTTAAGTGCCGACAAATACGCCTCAACTACATTTTTATCAATTTTTATTTTTCCGCCACCGGCCCAATGCCTGTCGGCCATATTCTTTTTTATGCCTGATATCCAATACGAATCCCCGGTGATACGTTCTAAGTGATTTCCGCCGCTGTGGCGTTCGCCCTTCAAAAATGCGCAACCATTAAAATAGGTAGTTTCACCAGTTTTAGAAAAGTTTGCCATGCCAATCCACGCGTGGCCGTTATCATTATAGCCGGTTTTGAGTTCTACGTATATGAGTTTAGATTTCATTATATATTACCTCAGTTGTATTTATAAACCTATTTATCACAGCCTAATAGCTGCAAATAAATTTAATACATTATTTGGCAGGCACGCAATGTTAGTTTGGTAAGATGTGGACTTAGCTTATCAAAACCCCCATGGCAGTTCATCCATTTCTACTGCCTTTTGAATGTTTTTCTTTTGCCGCTCTTTATTAAACAAGCTATCAAATAAATAAGAAAGCAAAAAGCAGCCCACCCATATCGCTAAAAAGTTTGCGGCCAAGCCGTTAGATAAGCCAACGGATGCAGAGATGATAAAGGAGATAAACCCAAGCACCAGGTAGTAATTGGCCTGGTTATCCTTTAATATATAACCGTTTGGCATAAACCCGGGCGTATAAAAGTATCGTGCTTTGGGGAACCACATGATAAAAAAGTACAGTAGCTTTTGTGCAAAAGTGAGGTCGATAAGGCAATTATCTTTTGTTTGCCGGGTAATTCGCCGAAGGACGGGTTTGTATGCTTTGATTTCCTCAACAGGTACTTTTCTTCGCATTAATTCCTCAAACGCAACGGAGTTGGCCAGTTCGGTATAGGCGGTTTTATCGTTGGCAATTTCTAGCAGGCCATCCGTCGCCATTTTTTGATATTTCTCTGTGAGGCTTTCTTTGGTTATCATTGTAAGGAGTTAATTAAAGCGATTTGGAAATCTTCGGTTTGTTTTTGCTCCACTCCTCCAAGGCACTTTTAAAAAAGTAATCTACCTTTCGCCTGTTACCATCTACAAAAACTTTAAACTTTCTGCCGTCATGCTTATAAACTGTTAAGTAGGAGGCATAAGTAAGCGCGGTTGAGCGGTCTTTTACGGTTATGCTATCAATATCCCGATAGTATGCAAAGTTTTTGCTCGTCAGCTTGGGGTCCTTGTCTATCCAGTAAGCGGCTATCCGTTTGTCCGTAAAAAAATTACCCGATTGTGGATGAGCAGCAAATGGCTTCCCATCGTGGTTTTCGAACAAAATAACATGTTCGTTTTTTTCCATTAAGCCAATTTTTTTAAGGTATTCGATATCGGAGCCAGCCATATCTTCGCCTCTTTTAATGCCGGATTTGCAAGATGAAAATGCCGTTGATAGGAATACCGCTATCGTGAAGAATGTAATACTATGTTGGATATTGTTTCTCATCCCACAATGGTTATACAATCATCCGCTATCAAAGTCTCGCCCCGGTACCTGCGGATGAGTTGCGCTGTAGCTATCACATCCTTTTGGCAATAGGTGCAAATGCGGGGCAGGTCATCTTCTACCCAGTAGACGTGGCCAACCTGGCTGCCGTCTATATCATCTTTAGAGGTGGGGATATCGAAAATAGCAGTAAGCAGGCTAAGCGAGGTGTAGTTTTTGTAATCGCCGAATTTCCAAAGCTCCATCGTATCCA
>CBFGNE010000426.1:0-4395 GCA_965649995.1 uncultured Mucilaginibacter sp. | reverse complement strand
AATTTCCTGTCGGGATAAGCACGCACCAATTGACCCAAAAGTTTTTCGCTATGTCCACGACGCTGAGGTGCGTAGTAGTTGCTACCAAAACCACCGCGGTTTTACCATTAAACATCACCGTATTGTTAGGGATATTAGTGCTAAAGCCTGTTCCGTTGATAGTTACACCTGTATCATAAGGCCCTTCGGTTACGCTGAGCGAGGTAATAGTTGTGCCTGTTTCCGAAGGTGTGGGGTTGCCACCACCTTTTTTACATCCGGTAAAAAAAAATACCGATACAATAACTAATCGGGAAATAGAAAGTAAGTGTTTTTTCATTAACCAAGAATTTTGTTTTTGCAATAAAGTTTAGTGTTGTGAAAATACGTATTTAGATGGATTTTTAATACCAAAACAATCAGGGCAAACCCTTTGGGTTTTGACGGCTACGCTAACAATGGCGAAATACTATTACAAGCCGTCCAATTGCTTTAAATATTCCAGCCCTTCCGGCCACCTATTATGCCCCGAACCTGCATTGATATGCGCTGCGTCGCCAATGTTAATTAATTTGCTGCCCCAGGCATCGGCAAATTGCGTGGCACGCGGCAGCGTCACGTAAAAATCGTTACTACTGGCTACGGCTATCGATGGGAATGGTAATTTTGTTAACGGAACCGGTGCAAAGCCGGTAGTACCCGGCGGGTAACTTTCGGCCTCAGTATCGCTTGGGGCTACCAGCAGTGCCCCTTTTATTTTTGTGCCATATTTTTGCGTCCAAAAAGCAACGGTTGCACATGCCAGGCTATGCCCAACCAATATTACGCTTGCCGGGTTATACGAGCTAACGGCTTGTTCGATATTTTCAATCCAGTCGCTGCATACGGGCGTTTCCCAGTCTTTTTGTTGAATGCGGCGGAAGCCATAGGTGTCTTCCCAGTACGTTTGCCAATGCTGCGGCCCGGAGTTACCCAAACCAGGTAGGATAAGAATGGAAGAGTTGAAATTCATGGGGTAAAAAATAACAAACTTAAGATAGGCGTTTTTTAACGAAATACCAATGAGCCGGGGAGATAAAGCTAATCGTTTCAATTACTCCGTCAACACCGTAAACTTAAACTCCAGCGGCTCAAAATTGCGGATAAGTTCATCGATAAATAGCTGCCCCCACTTTACGTAGGATAAGCCGAAGTTTTCCTGGCGTTCCTGCAGGCTGTTTTTTGGGAAGAGGTCGTCTTTAATATGTTCTATCTGTTCCAGGCGCGTTTGGTAGTTGCGCTTTTCAGCCTTCACCAGTTTCTTTTGGAAGTTATCCATGGCATGTTTCAGCCTTGCTTGTACGGCGGCAGCAGAAGGTGATAGCGTCGGATCTATTTTGTGGGAGCGCAGTCTTATTTTATCAAAGGTGCGTTCAATTTCGCGCCATTCTTCGGCGAGGGTAAGGTCGTGGCTACTGTGTTTTTGCACCCAGCCGTTTTTAATATCGTCGGTACTTTTAAACAGGTCGGCAGACGAAAGCTCCATGCTTTTTATTTTGGCGGCGGTTTCCCTACGGATAACCAAGCCTGAATTACGCAGGATAAGGATAGGAAAATCTACACCGTAAAAATCGAAATTCGATTTCAGCTCCAGCCAGTAAACTACTTCGGCACCACCGCCAATGTAGGCAATGTTGGGCAGGATGCATTCCTGGTAAAGCGGCCGCATCACTACGTTGGGGCTAAACCTTTCGGGAGTGGCAGCTATCTCTTTTCTTAGTTCTTCTTCGGTGAAGCTGATATCAGTGTTGTTAACCTTATATACGCCATCCTCGAAAACAAGGCGTTCGCGCAGGTGTTCCTTCAGGTAAAAAAAGTTTATCTCGCGCGGGTTTACCTGTATATGCACACCAAGATGTTGCAGCTTTTCGTTTACGGCGCTGATATTTTTAAAGCTGTTTTGTTCGATGATATCCCGCTCTATGACAGGGGCGAAGGACTGTTTAAGGCGATGGTCGTCGGCATCAATAATTACCAAACCGTAACGGCCAAACAGGGCGTTCACCAGGTAACGGGTAGCATCGGCCAGTTTATCAAAAGCTGTGTAAGCAGTTTCCACCATTTCGCCTAACTCGGTAGAGTGCCCATCAATGCCCAATACGCCTTTATATTGGTTAAGCGCCTGGCGCATGGTATCAGGGTTAATGCGGCCGGTTGCGCCGGATGCCTCGTACCACCAGTGTACCTTTTTGCCGCCGATGTTTGTGTAATTGATCTCAGCGAAATCATGATCCTCGGATGCCATCCAGTAAACCGGCACAAATTCCTTATCCGGGTGTGCATCTTTCAATTCGCGGCAAAGCTTGATGGCGGTTACTATCTTGTAAATAAAATAAAGCGGGCCGGTAAAAATATTAAGTTGGTGGCCGGTAGTGATAGTGAAGGTATTATCTGCCCTAAGCGATTCAATTTTCTTACGGACAAACTCTGCTGCTTCTAATTCGGGCGTGCCTTTTTGGGAGTTTTTGAAGTATTGCTCGGTCAAAACCTCCACCAAAAGCTGCCTGTCGGCGATAACCTTTTTGTGTTCGAAAAATTCTGCGAAACCTTTTAGCGTGGGGCGGTGACTGTAAAATGATCTTAACTCCGGCACATCGTCCAGGTAGTCGATAACGGTTTGGGAAAAGTATCCCGTTTCTTTATAGTCAATACAGGCAGCGTCCATTTGATTTACGATTTTAGATTTGCGATTTACGATTTGGCCTGCAAATCGATATCGCTTATCGGTATGCCGAATTTAGATTTTAAAATCCTAAATCAAACATCGTGCTGCTAAAATCGGGTTATTTTACAATTTGTCCATAAAGATCAAAGTCTTCGGCAGTGTTGATTTTTACGTTAACGAAGCTGCCAACGGCTGCGTAATCAACACTGGCATCTATCAGCACCTCGTTATCTACCTCGGGCGAATCGTACTCGGTACGGCCAACAAAGTAGCCGCCATCTTTTTTATCAACCAGCACTTTATAGGTGTTGCCTATTTTTTCCTGGTTTTTATCAAAGCTGATGCTTTGTTGAATTTCCATAATCGCATCGGCGCGTTCCTGTTTTACGTCTTCGGGTACATCATCAACCAAAGAGTGGGCGTGTGTTTTTTCCTCGTGCGAGTAAGTAAAACAACCAAGGCGGTCGAACTTAGTATCGGCAACCCATTGCTGCATTTCTTCAAAATCACGCTCTGTTTCGCCGGGGTAACCGGTAATGAGGGTGGTACGCATGGCAATGTTTGGCACGCGATCGCGGATCTCGTTCACCACATCAATAGTTTTCTGCTTGGTTAAGCCGCGGCGCATCGATTTCAGCATACTATCGGTAATGTGTTGCAGCGGCATATCCAGGTATTTGCAGATATTGTCGCGCTCGTTCATTACATCTAAAACTTCCATCGGGAAACCAGCGGGGTAAGCATATTGCAGGCGGATCCACTCCACACCGTTTACATCGCTTAAGCGGCGCAGCAATTCATCTAAGTTACGTTTGCCGTATATATCCAAACCGTAGTAGGTAAGGTCCTGTGCAATCAGGATGAGTTCTTTTGTGCCGTTTTTCACCAGGCTTTCGGCGTTTTTCACCAATTGCTCGATAGTGGCGCTTACGTGCTTACCACGCATTAAAGGGATGGCGCAGAAAGAGCAGGGACGGTTACAACCTTCGGCAATTTTAAAATACGCAAAGTGCGAAGGAGTGGTTAACAGGCGTTCACCAATCAATTCGTGGCGGTAATCGGCACCAATGTTGGTGAGGATATTTTGAAGGTCGTTGGTGCCGAAGTAGGCATCAACATTGGTGATCTCGGCCTCCAGCTCGGGTTTGTAGCGCTCGCTTAAGCAACCGGTAACGATAACCTTACCTACTTTGCCTTGTTCTTTTAGTTCGCTGTATTGCAGGATGGTATCGATAGATTCCTGCTTAGCATTATCGATAAACCCACAGGTATTGATGACGATGATATCGTTGTTACGCAGCTTTTCGGCCTCGTGCACCACATCAAAGGCGTTGCCCTTTAGCTGGCCCATCAGTACTTCGCTATCGTATATATTTTTTGAACAGCCAAGGGTAACCACGTTTACACGGGGTTTAGCAGTTAGTATTGGCTTGCTTATTGTTTTTGTCCTCATTATTATTTCTCAATCCGTCATTGCGAGGAACGAAGCAATCTCTGAACTATGCACTTGGATATGCTAATCGGGAGATTGCTTCGTTCCTCGCAATGACGTTTATTATATTATTTGCGGATGCTGCGCATCCTTATCACTACGATTTAAAAAGACTGTTAACGAATGCCTGCCTGTCAAACAATTGCAGGTGATCTACCCCCTCGCCTACGCCTATATATTTTACTGGGATCTTAAACTGGTCTGATATCCCTATCACTAC
>CBFGNE010000425.1:0-4404 GCA_965649995.1 uncultured Mucilaginibacter sp. | reverse complement strand
CACCATAGCACCTGTAAGTATTTTAAACCGCACGTTTGTACCCAATAGGAAAGAAATAGCTAAAACAGGTGAGCGCTTGATATTTTGACTATAGAATGAACCTTAAACCACTGCTTTACCTGGCATTCGTACTGTTGCTGATTGTACAAGGCTGTAAAAAGGATGCCGTAATTATCCCGGATTCCAAGCCCGACCCTAAGCCCGATGTTACAACGCCACCCGTAATTGTCCCGTTTTCGGTTAACAACGTTTTACAAAGCAATATGGTGATACAGCGCGACAAGCCCTTCACCGTATGGGGAACAGCTACCGCCGAATATAAGGTAACCGTAAAGGTGAGCTGGGATGCTAATGATTTTGCAACCACCTCCGATAAATATGGCAACTGGGCCATCGCTATCCCCGCTGCATCAGCAAATAGCAACCCGCAGATCATCACCTGTACAACAGATTCGGTCGCCCCTGTGGTATTGACCAATATCTTAATTGGTGATGTTTGGGTATGTGCCGGCCAATCGAATATGGTGATGCCGCTTAATATACTTTCTCCTTTCAATGGCGTTACCAATTACAAAAGCGAAATTGCTTTAGCCGATTACCCGCTGATCCGCGCCAGCACTGTAAGCCAAAACCTGGCATTAGTGCCTTTAGGTACATTTGCCTCGCCCACAGGCTGGGATGCATGTTCGCCGGGAACCGTAGGTAAATGGAGTGGCGTTGCCTATTTTTTTGCGCAAAAACTGTTCAAGTCACTACAAGTGCCGATAGGAATTATTATATCTGGCGTAAACGGGTCGTACTGCAGGGATTGGTCGGAGGGGGGAGAAGAGTTTAACGGGATGATAAGCCCGTTAAACAGGCTTTCCATCAAAGGGTTTATCTGGTACCAGGGAGAAAACGACTCGCACATTATACCGGTAAGCAGCTATACCGGCCTTAACAAAACCCTCATCAGCCAGTGGAGAGCCGGTTTTAAACAGGGTGCGTTGCCTTTTTATTATGTGCAGATGACCCCTTTTGCCGAAGATTATTACCAAACTACCCCTGGGGGCGGCGATCTTTTATCCGATTATTATGCGCGGTTTAGGGAAGCCCAGGCAAATGTACGGGAAATGCCAAACAGTGGGATGGCTATTACCATGGATGTAGGGGAACCCGATAACCACCATCCGCAAAATAAAAAACCTGTAGGCGAACGTTTAGCCTTGTTGGCCTTAAAGAATACCTATGGGTTGCCGGTTGAATGTACGGGCCCGCAATATTTATCATGGTCGCAAACGGGTGATAAGGTTACGCTTAACTATATCAACGGAACAGCAAACGGACTAAATACCATCGATAATAAGCCGCTTAACCAACATTTTTATGTGGCTGGTGCCGATCATATTTTCCGCCCGGTGGTTGCCGTAATTGAAGGGGAAAATATAGTGTTAACTACCGGCGTATCGGTACAAGCCATTAGGTACGCGTTCACCAATGCGCCCGTAACCAACCTGCAAAATTCCGCAGGCCTTCCCGCAGAGCCGTTCCGTACAGATAACTGGGGTAATTAACGTGGCGTGATCAAAAAACTTTTTACAGGAACCTTATCAGCCAATCGGGGAAGATGCCGAACACCACCAAGGCCGCAGCAATAACTACCGACAGCACTACCAGCTTTATCGACCATTTGTTTTCGCTGATGATCAACTCGGTGCGCTTCAGGAATAAATTGAGAGGGATTTTGATGTAGTAGAATAATGCAACCACCGTTGTAAGCGCCCCGGTTGCCAGCATGGCCAGCAGCCATGGGTCGTGGGTGTGCTGGTAAACGCTGTAGGTGGCAGAGAATACAAATAGTTTACCCGTAAAGCCTGCGCTTACCGGGATACCGGTTAAGGATATTAAAACCACTACAAAACAAACAGAAGCCAGCGGGTATTTAAAGCCGAGGCCTTTATAATCGCGTACATCGGTAATGCCTTCGGTGTTCTCAAAATAATTGGCAAGGGCAAGGGCTGCTATGATGCCCAACCCGTATACAAAAAGGTAAAATACGAGTGCAGATAAGCCCTCCGGCGTAAAGGTTACTAAGGCCATCAGCGCAAAGCCGGTATGCCCTATACCCGAATAAGCCAGCATCCTTTTTACGTTATTTTGCAGCACGGCGGTAAAGTTACCCGCTATCATGGTAATAACGCCAATAATGGCCAGCACCAGCCGGAAATTGAACCCATGCCATTGCTCGTAATAAGCAAAGGGGGTTACAAAATTCACTAATAGCGCAAATGCTGCAATTTTTGGCAGGGCCGACAGGTATGCCGTAACAGGTGTTGCCGCCCCTTCATAGACATCGGGCACCCAAAAATGGATTGGGACAAAGGATAGCTTAAACCCCACTCCCACCAACACCAATACTAATGCAAAGGACACACTAAGCGGGTTGATGTGAGCCAGCTGTTCTATCATCGGGCTGCCGATTGTTAAACTGAGGGAGCCGGTAAAGGCATAAATAAGCGAGATACCGTATAGCATTACCGCCGACGATGCTGCACCAAACAGTACGTATTTCAATCCTGCTTCGGCACTGATACCCCGCTCGGATTTATAGGCCACCAGCAGATAGGATGCGATGGACACCATCTCGATGGCCAAATAAATGGATAACAGGTTTACCGCCATCACCATCAAATGCAAGCCCAGTACCGAGCCTATTACGATGGTGTACAAATCCGACAGGCCCTTCTTATGCGCTTTTAACTTATTATCCCAGGTAAAATACAGCAGCAGGATAAAGGTTAATACATCTATAACTATTTTAAACTGAATAGCAGGCTTATGCAGCAACAGCATATTGCCAAACAAGGGCTGCTCCCCCGTCCCCTTCAGCAGTAAAACATTTTGGTTATAATCTAACAGCAATACCAGTACCATGCCCATGCAGGCTACGGTGCGGCAAAGCCAGGTGGAGTTTTTGCCGAAGAACAAGTCGGTCAGCAGCACCAAAATAAACAACGCAGTTAAGTAAATTTCGGGCTTAAAGTAGGGTATACTGCCTAAAACGTTACTTAACTGGTTGGGTATATCTTGTGTTAGCTGCTGCATTCTTTTATTGTACTATTACGCTTTGGTTTTTAGGGTATTTTACCTGGTATTTTACGCGCAGTTGTTTTACAGCTTGCGGCTCCAGGGTAAAGTTCCATGATAGTTTACCGGTTGCCTTGTTCATTTCGGCGCCGCTTATTTCCTGGGTATCTACTTCTATAGCGCTATTTTGCGATACCGGCACCTGATCTTCTACCAGCAGGTTTATTGCCTGCGTTTTACGGTTTTTGATGGAGATGTTCCAGTCGCGCGTTTCTTTTTTGGTCGATCCGAATACACCTTGTTTATCCGTTAGCTCGGTTTGCATCATGCGTTTTACCACGATGTTTTTATCAACGCCCAAAGATAAGCTAAGGGTATCGTTTGCCGCGCGGGTATCTAATTTTGATTTACCGATAAACGTCCCTTCGAAAAATAAATTAGCCTCGCCGGATAGGAAGTTGTATTTGGTCCAGTCGGTAATACGCGCAGTAAGGAAAACATCGGTGCTTAGTTTTGGTGCGGCGTAGTATTGGTATTTAGCTTCGGCGGTTACCTGGTCTATCTCTACCAAATATTGCTTACCATCCGCCGGAACAGAGAAGGGGTTCTGGATATTGAACTCCATATTGGTTTGGTTTTCGTTGGTATTAACGTCAACTCCACCCGCATCATCCACCTTAAGTCCCGGTACCTTTTTCAACAGGTCATTAACTTTTATTTCGGCCAAAGCAGGTGCGCTATTCAACACGTTGCTATTAAAAGTTTTATAATTCCCGTATTGCGTAGATACGGGGGTGTAAAAGTCGAGGAAAAAAGGCGTTAACTCAGGTTTTATACCACTTACAGACGGGTCGCCGGTTGAAAGAGTAAGCTTTATGTTTTTCCAATCCTCACCGCAGCTTTGCGATACATTGGCTTTGTAAGCGATCACTACGGGGCTGTTTACATTTTTAGCGCGAATATCATAGGTGGGGTACCAGCGGGCATTGCCCACCAGGTAAGTAATAGTAAAAGTAGACTGGATGGAAGAGGCTGACGAGACATTTACCAAAACATTACTGGTAACAGTGCTTTGATTGCTCATCAAATCATTCACCTGGTTATCATATTTTTGCAATTGCGCATTAAGCAGTACAAGCTCGTTATTTATGGCCAGTTCCTTCTTTTTTATCTCGGTGAGGCGGGCGGTTTGAAAATCGAGCGCAGCCTTTAATTTAATGATATCCAGCCCGGCCGTTTGACCGTTACCCTGCTGGTTTTTGATAAGCATATTAGCTTCTTCCTGGTTGATAGTAAGAAGGGTATTTTGCAACGATATTTTATCGCGCAACCCTTTTT
>CBFGNE010000424.1:0-4412 GCA_965649995.1 uncultured Mucilaginibacter sp. | reverse complement strand
AGTTTTTTTAAGGACAGATCGGCCTGTGAATTATTCTGTAAACCGATCTCGTAATAGGTTACGTACTTTCCGTTTATCCTAACAACTCCGGGTTTACAGTTAACCCTGGTCCCAAGCGCTGGTTGGTTATGCGGCAAAGCCTCCGTGCCTGCCCCGAAAGATAGCAGCGCGGCCCAGGTAAGGATGGCAAGTAAAGCTTTTACGTTAATCATCCATTAAATATAGCTAATTTTTTGCGTGTGTGTCGGCAGGCTGGTAATGGATGATCTGCGCGCCTGATGCTAAGTGTTTACCATCCACGTATTTAAGCGGTACAGGTGAGTTGAGCTTAAACTGCCTGAACAAACGGCCATCGCCTTTGCCAAGAATGAGCGGCATGATGTTGAAATAATAATCGTCTACCAGACCCTTTTCCGTAAGGGCCTCAATCAGGCTGAGGCTACCAAATGTTAAAAGTGCACCGCTGTTATCCCTTTTAAAAGCATTGATATAACTGCTAAGCGGCTGGTTTACAATGGTGGCATTATGCCAGGTGGTGCTTTTTAGCGTTGAGGAAAACACAACCTTTGGGATATCATGCAGCGATTGCGCCATTTCCCGTACCCAGTGCGGGGTATCGGGGTCTGTTAAGCGCTGCGGCCATCTCTCCTGGAACATTTCAAAAGTATGCCGGCCAAAGGCAACCACATCCGCATCCGCCATTAGGGCAAGCGTAAATTTAAAGAACTCCGGATCTACAATTACGTTCGCTGCATCAGCAAACCCATCCGGCGTGATGCTTATCGAAACCATTACTTTTCCCATGTTATAATTTATTGGAGGGTGTTAAACGTTTAGCATTTGGCGTATTTCTATATTTGCATTGCTCTCCAATATCGGGCAGCTTTTGGCAATGGCAACAGCTTCATCCATATCGTGCGCCAATACAATGGTACTGCCCCCTAAAATAGCTTCATCAACCCCAAAAGGGCCATCGGTTAACGTTTTTTCCCTGCCTACAACCTGCCGGCCCTCGCGTAGCAATTGTTGGCTGGATACATATGCCCCCTTTTCTGAAAGGCCGCCTAACCACTCCATCATTTTGTGCTTAAGGGCTTGCAGTGCTTCGGGCGACTGGTTTGCTTGGTAGGCTTCGCTACCTCTGAATAAGAACATAAATTTTTCCATTAGCTTAATTTTTGTTGATAAAACCTAATGACGATTGAGTTTGCAGAATTGGACATCACCTGAAATTTTTTTAATAATAGCGAATGATGAGTGGTGGGCGAGTAATTATTTTGAAGGGTGGGAGTGCCCTACAGATTGCGGCAGGGGCTAAGCATGGCATATGCGGAACACTACGGATTCCGTAGTGTAACGCAAACAAATTATTATCGCCCGCCCTTCCGGGCGTCCACGCCCCGATGCCAAAAAATTTAAGCGTCCACGCTTAAATTAACTAAAGTAGAAACTCCTTCATTTAGTAAGTCAGACACGTCTGCGTGGACACTAATAAATGTTCAAAGTTAGGCGAAGACACATGACACGGGGGGGATATTATCAATGGATTTTTTTGATAGCGTTCCGTAAAATATTGGCCTGCTCTTCATTAATGCCTTCTTTAATGATTAGCGAAACGGCGGTTAACTGGTCTTTAGTTATGCCTGTATTAATACCCGCCTGAACATGGAATTGCAATTGTGATGCCACACCCGTCATGGCTGCCAGGGCAGATATGGTAACCAGTTCTCGTTGCTGATAAGAGAGCACATCGCTTTCAAAAATATCGGCAAACAAATGCTCTTTCAAAAAAGCGTCTATGCGTGGTGCAAATTCGCCAAACCCCGGTGCGGGCTTTACTTGTGGAGTTTTGCTTAGTGTTTCGAGCGTTTTGCGGCCCCTTTCATAATTGTCAGTATCAGCATGGCCAATAAAATCTTTACCCTGAGTATCTGTAATGCCTTTAGATTTTCGCTCCTCTAAAACCGACATGAATAAGGTAATGCCATTTAAGCTTCTTGGGAAACCGCAATAGGCATATAAGTGCACCAATACCTCTTTTATCTCGTTAACGGTGAGTTCTGCGTTAAGCCCGGCGTTAAGCGCTGTTTTCAAATTGCCCATGTCTCCAACGGCCGTAAGTGATGCTATGCTTACTATTGCCTGCTCCTTGCCATTGAGGGCCGGCCCTGTTTTATTTTGTGCGGTCATTTTGTAAGGAATAAATAAAAGGCATAAAAGGAACTGCCAAAGCAGCCACCTGTTACTATTTTTAGTTTTAACGCTCATGGTTTGTTTACGGTTGCATACTGCTCATGGGTAACTGGTTTTAACCAAACCACATTCACATCGCCTTTATAGTTGGTTATTGCAATATGTGCCATTTCGGTTTTAACAGATGCGCCGTGCCAGTGCTCGGTATTCTCAGGAACATTGATCACATCCCCTTTGTGTATAGGCTGTGCAGGTTTGCCCTTTACCTGGTACCAGCCCCCGCCTTCGGTAACAATTAGTACCTGCCCCCTTGGGTGGGTGTGCCAGATGGTTCTTGCGCCCGGCTCAAAAGTAACGCTACCCATCATAAAATCGTTATTGGCATCTTTGGCAAGCAACGGTTTTAAGTAGGCATTGCCGGTAAAGTAAGCTGCGGGTAACTTATCTCCCTTAGGGAATAAATGCGCTTGGTTTGCTGTTGTCATTTTTTCCTGGTTTTTGTTGTTTGTGCAAGCAAGGGCAAATAATGCCATGAGCAGGCACAGTACTTTAATTGCTGAATTTATTTTCATAACGTTAATCTATTGCTTTGATAAATTTGGCAGGCACCCCGCCCACAACACTGTTTGCCGGTACATCCTTGGATACAACTGCGCCCGCAGCCACAATGGCATTCTCTCCTATGGTTACGCCGGGCAAAATTGTAGCGTTTGCGCCGATCCAGGCGTTCCGCCTAATTACAATAGGCTTGGTTGTTAATGACCGCCTTTCGCCCGGGTCGGCAGGGTGGTTTTCCGTAACAAGGTTTACCCTGGGGCCTATCAACACATTGTCTTCAATAGTGATCCCGCCTAAATCTAAAAAGGAGCAGGCATGATTGATAAATACATTTTTGCCGATGGTAATAAACTTGCCAAAATTGGTGTAGAATGGAACAAAAACAGTAGTACTGTCATCTATGACCTTCCCAATAATCTCACCTAATATTTTGCGTGCATCACCAATTTCCGTAGCGGCGTTAAGCCTGGCCGACAGCCTCATTGTATGGCTCACGGTATCATCTATCTTCTTAAACTCCGGATCCGTCAACCGAATAACTTCGCCTGCTTTCAGCCTATCAAAAATGTCTAAAGAATCCATATTGATTATCAATGCCTTAACGTTATAATTATTAATAAGGCAAACTTCGGCACTAATGTGTGCAACAGCTTTATACAGGTTACGGTTTTATTTACCACTTTTACTGATAACGCTATCAGCCGCCACTAAAAACAAAATGGTTATTTAAGTTTGTGTTGTAAACACGCAATTATGGAGCAAGTAACAAGAATTGATACGGTTGGGCAGTACAACGCTTATGTGGGGGCGGATACGCAGCACCCTTTAGTTAGTGTTGTTAATTTCAATCAAATACCATCCATTCAGCGCTTTAAACATTACATGGGCATATATGCTGTGTTTTTAAAGAACATCAAGTGCGGTGACATCACCTACGGATGCCAGCCTTACGATTATGAGGATGGTACGCTGGTGTTTGTTTCTCCGGGCCAGGTGTACGGCATCGACAGCAAAGGTGTAGCCATAAAGCCGTCGGGGTATGCTTTGGTGTTTCACCCCGACCTCATCAAAGGAACACATTTGGCGAAAGTGATCAAAGAATATTCGTTCTTCTCCTATGAGGTAAACGAGGCGCTGCACCTTTCTAAAAAAGAAAGGAAAACTATTGTAGATGGCTTGCAAAAGATTGCCGAAGAAATTGAACAAAATATTGATAAGCATAGCAAAACGCTGATAGTTTCTAACATCGAATTGTTCTTGAACTACTGTATGCGCTTTTACGACCGCCAGTTTATTACACGCAATAATGTGAACAAGGATATATTAATTCGCTTTGAAAACCTGTTAACCGATTATTTCAGGTCGGACAAGGCCAAAATTTACGGGTTACCCAGTGTTGCATATTGTGCCGATCAAATGCATTTATCTGCTAACTATTTCGGCGACCTGATCAAAAAAGAAACAGGGCAAACTGCGTTAGACTACATCCAGTCGAGGGTGATAGAAGAAGCCAAGGAGAAGATATTCAACCCAGGCAAATCCATCAATGAAATAGCCGCAGGGTTAGGTTTTAAGTATCAGCAACACTTTACCAGGCTGTTTAAACAAAAAACAGGCGTAACGCCTAACGAATATAGAAGGCTGAATTAATTTAACGGCCA
>CBFGNE010000423.1:0-4413 GCA_965649995.1 uncultured Mucilaginibacter sp. | reverse complement strand
AAAAAGATAGAACAAAATTCGATAGTAAGCAGTTGGAAAGATGCGCTGAACAATGGCTACCTTACTTCGGGTTTTATGGACCAAATAAAGGTGCCACAAAACGGCACCTTAGAATATAAGGTAAAACAGCCTTTTAAACGCGAAAGCGCCGAAGTGTTAAAAAATATTATGGCTATTGGCGGCAACCGCGGCTGGTATTATTGGGACTGGATATGGAGCATTCGCGGCTTTTTAGATAAGCTATTCGGCGGCGTAGGCAGCCGCCGGGGCCGCACCAGTAACATTACGGTTTCGCCTGGCGATGTGATAGATTTTTGGCGGGTGCTGCTTGCCGATAAAGAAAACCGACGCTTACTGCTATATGCCGAAATGAAGCTTCCGGGAGAGGCGTGGCTTGAATTTAAAATAATAGAGCGCAATGCAACCACTTTCCTCAGCCAGGTGGCTACCTTTAGGCCGCGCGGGCTTTGGGGGCGTATGTATTGGTACCTGATGTGGCCCTTTCATCTTTTTATATTTAAGGGAATGGCGAGGCGGATAGTAAACTTTGGGGAAGTTATTAGCTCGTAGAAGATAGTTCATAGTAGCCGCAATGATTGCTTTGCCAAACTATAACTGTAATAATAAACCGATCAGCTTACTATGATCTATCATCCATGAACTAAACAAACTATGAACAAAAACATACTTATCACCGGTGGATCCGGGCTTTTGGGAAAACAGCTTACCACAGAATTACTGAAGGAAGGGCACCTGGTTAGCCACCTTAGCCGCAGTAAAGGCAAAAACCCTAAAGTAAAAACCTTTTTATGGGATGTAGATAAGGGGCAAATAGACGAGCATTGTATTGATGGCGTAGACACCATCATTCACCTCGCAGGTGCCGGAATTGCTGATAAACGCTGGACTGATGAGCGCAAGCGCGAGATAGTAGAAAGCCGCACAAAATCTATTGGCTTAATTTATGGGCTGATGAAAGCCAAGGCAAACCGGGTACATTCGGTTGTCTCCGCATCCGGCATTGGGTATTATAGCGACCGCGGAGATGTGTTGTTAACCGAAGAAAGTGCGCCGGCCAACGATTTTATTGGTACCTGTTGTGTGGATTGGGAAAATGCAGTTGATGAAGGGCGGGAACTTGGGCTGCGCATCCTTAAATTCCGTACGGGTGTTGTGCTCACTACCGATGGCGGTGCTTTACCGCAACTGGCGCTGCCTGTTAAGTTTGGAATTGGCTCGCCTTTAGGTACAGGTAAGCAATGGATACCCTGGATACACCACAGCGACGTTTTAGCTATGTACATGCTGGGGATAAAAGATGACAGCCTCACCGGCGTTTACAACATGGTTGCACCGCAGCCGGTAACTAATACAGAACTCACCAAAGCAGTAGCTAAACAATTGCACCGCCCGCTTTGGGCGCCAAAAGTACCCGCATTTTTTATAAAGCTGCTCTTTGGCGAAATGGGCGGTATTGTTTTGGGCAGTACCAAAGTATCGGCACAAAAAATAATAGATAAAGGTTTCAAATTTAAGTACCCCGATACCGAATCGGCTTTGCAGGAAATTTATGGATAAAAACACACCTGTAACAGTTTTTTGGTTTAGGCGCGACCTGCGCCTGGAAGATAACGCAGGGCTTTACCGCGCACTGAAAAGCGGTAACCCGGTAGTGCCGTTTTTCATTTTCGATAGAAAGATATTAAACGAACTTGAAGATAAAGACGATGCCCGGGTAACCTTTATTTATAATGCAATTGAAAGATTAAAAGCAGCTCTTAGCGGGCAGCACAGCGATATTGAAGTAGCATACGATACCCCCGAGGCAGCCTTCGCCAGCCTGATTAACGAATACAATATAGCTGCTGTTTATACCAACCACGATTATGAGCCCTACGCCGAGGTACGGGATGAGGCCATTAGACAATTATTAGCCAAACAAGGTATCGATTTTAAAACCTTTAAAGACCAGGTAATATTTGAGCGCAATGAAGTAGTAAAGGACGATGGCAAACCCTATACCGTTTTTACTCCTTACAAAAACAAATGGCATCAAAAACTTAAGCCATTTTATTTGAAGCCCTACCCTACCGGAAGGTATTTAGCTAAACTTTATACATTCAAAGCATCGCCCATGCCGTTGTTAACAGAAATGGGCTTTACAAAAAGCGATACTGAATTCCCCGGAACAGATTATAAAAAATTTATTGCTGATTATGCCGAAACACGCGATTTCCCGGCTATAAAAGGCACATCGCACATTGGGCTGCACCTGCGCTTTGGTACGGTAAGCATCAGGCAATGCGCCAGAGATGCCCACTCGGCACACGAAAAAACCTGGCTGAACGAGTTGATATGGCGCGAGTTTTATATGATGGTATTGCACCATTTCCCAAAAACGACGGACCATGCTTTTAAGCCCGACTATGATCGTATTAAATGGATAAACGACGAACAACAGTTTAAGGCCTGGTGCGATGGCGAAACCGGTTACCCGCTGGTTGATGCGGGTATGAGAGAGTTAAATGCCACGGGGTATATGCACAACCGCGTGCGCATGGTGGTGGCCAGTTTTTTAAGTAAAGACCTGCTGATAGACTGGCGCTGGGGCGAGCGTTACTTTGCCCGCAAACTGTTGGATTACGAGATGGCGAGTAATGTAGGGGGCTGGCAATGGGCGGCGGGTAGTGGTACCGATGCCGCGCCTTACTTCCGTATTTTTAACCCCGAGACGCAAATGAAAAAGTTCGACCCGAATTTGGAATACATAAAAAAATGGGTTCCGGAATATGCAGACTTTAGCAAATATCCAAAACCCATTGTAGACCACGCCTTTGCGCGCGAGCTTTGCCTTGAGGCTCTTAAAGCAGCCTTAAGCTAATATTATTCTAACTGTGTTACTGTAGTGATCTGGAATTCAAACCTAAGGGGTGCAAAACCAGGTATAATGCTGCCGGATCGGGCTGAAAAGCCATAAGCTAAATGAGATGGTATGAGCAAAGAGATAGAAGTGCCTGCCGCTGCATGCTCTTCAAGCCCCTCTTTTACACCCGGAACAAGGCCTGCAAGCCCGTCGCTAACTGCAGGTGTAAATACATACGCAGTGGTTTTTGAAGCTTCATCAAAAGCCACACCGTTTAACAAGGTACCGGTGTAGGTAGAAGTTACAATAGATAGGTCGTTGATCTCGCCAACAGTACCTGTGCCAGGTGTAACCACTTTATAGTACAGGCCAGACGCTGTTTTAGTATAACCTGTAAGAGAGTTAGCAGTAATGTAATTTTGTATCACCTGATCATCGTACGCGGGCTGGTTGTCTATTACATGCACGTAATATTCCAGGCATTGGTTACCAGCAATACGGGTATTTACGTTGGTAACACTACCTGTGCCATAACCTGTTTTGCCATAGGCAAGGTGCGAGGGTATAAGCAAACGCATACTTGCGCCTTTATATTTTAACAAGTTAAATATACCTGTTTGCAAGCCCTTTGGCAGGCCGTCCTGTGCTAAGTGGCCCAAATAATCGTAAAAGTGGTTAATGATCGTATCGGCAGAGGTGTACTTGCCGTCGAAACTTTTAAGGGTAAAAACCAAAGAAAGCCTGTCAGAGTACTCCAATCTGGCTCCGGTGCCCGGCAGTATAATTTTATAATACATCCCTGTGGTATCGCCACCAGTGGTATCACGGCTAAAGCCGGTAAGCCCATTTGCTGCAATGTAGTTTTGTATTTGCTGTTCGTCGTATTCTTTTATAGTTGGGTCAACACTATCTTTCCGGCAGGCGCTTAAGCCGGCTACGGCAATCAGTAAAAAAGTAAAAATCTTTTGTTTCATCTAAAATTAGTTCGTTACATCTAAAAGTTGTATATCAAAATCAAGCACCGAATTCTTAGGCAAGCCCAATGTTGGCTGATCGTATGGGCCGTATGCATAACGCGACGGTATCAATAATCGTACGGTGCCCCCCCTCTTAATTTGGGGGATACCTAATTGCCAGCCTCTTATCACCTCCCCAAGCGCAAACGAAGGGTGGAAATTATTGCTTTGCGTAAATTCCTGCCCGCTGGTTAGTACCCTTCCCGTAAAATCTACCGTTACCCTGGTCGAGTTAGTGAAAAGGTCGTTGCCTTCCCCGGGGGCCACTACTATATAAAAAACTCCCGTGGTATCTATCCGCTTTGCAACTGTACCAAGTCCGTTTGCATCAATATAGTCGGTTATTATCTTCTCATCAACAGCTGCCTGTGTCCTCACCTGTTCCACCACATCAAACCCCTTGCTACAAGAGGACCATCCGGCTGCAATCAATAATATGATAACCAGTAACCTGTTCATTCCTTTAATAATCCGCAAATTTATTGTTTTAAATGGCAAAAACGGCAGCTTAACACTTTTTAACACTTGGCAGCG
>CBFGNE010000422.1:0-4424 GCA_965649995.1 uncultured Mucilaginibacter sp. | reverse complement strand
GCATCTGCTCCTGCATTAATGCTTTTTGTTTTAGTTGATGACGGTTATAAAACAAGCCACCCAAAATAAGCACCAGCACAAACAACCCGGCTATAAAGCCAATAGTTTTATTGCGGCTGGATATGGATAGTTTTTGGATAGTGTTCTCCTTATTGAGGATAGATATCTGTTGCTCCTTTTTTTCGGTTTCGTATTGGGTTTGCATCGCTGCTATTTCTTTATCATTTTTTTCGTTGATAACAGATGCGTTCAAATCCTGGTATTTTTGATAAGCCGCCAGCGATTCCTTATAGTTGCCTATTTTTTCGTAAACGATGCTCAGCACCCGCCAAACGTTTTTTTCGCCCATTTTATATTTGGTTTGCTGCGCCAGAGGCAAGGATTTTTTTAACCAGGCGAGTGCCTCGGTAAATTGCGCCTTGCCTTTATAGATCTCGCCAATGTTTAAATAGGTGTCGCTCATTTGCTTGGGGTCGCCAAAAAATTTGTCTATTTCTAACACTTTAAACTGGTAGGTAAGGGCTTTGTCGTATTGTTGCTGCGCCTCGTAACAATGCGCCATGTTAGAATAAATGAGCGACATTCCCCGCTGGTTGCTTGTTGCCTCGCAAATAGGAAGCGCCTCTATATCTATTTTTAGTGCTTTGTCATATTGTTTGCGTGCGCTGTACAAATTGGCAAGGGTGTGCATACAGTTGATCTGGATGTTTGTATTATTGATTTTTTTACCCATTTGCAGCCCTATTGTGGCATACTTCTCTGCCTCGTTAAGTTTTTCATTATCCAGATATACTAAACCTAAATTACCGGCAGAGGAGGCAATACCTTTTTCATCGTTCAATCGCTCGCGTATTTTCAACGATGCAAGGTGGTTCTTAACCGCCTCGGTGTAATTGCCTGTTTGCCAGTAGTATATCCCCAACCCGTTATGAGCGGAGGCCTCGTTTACGGGTAGATTATGTTTTTTTGCTATTTGCAGGCATTTCTCGGCATTTACCCGCATCCCTTCAAAATCGCCCCGGTAATTGCTTTGTGCAACGTTGAAATAGTAAATATCAGCCATCCCTTTATAATAGTTGGCCTTTGTGGAGATAGCCAACGCCCGGTCGGCCATCTTTTGGGATGCTGGTGGGTCTATGCCCTGTAGTTCCATGGCTATTTGGTAGTAAATAACCGCTTTGGCGGTGTCGGCTTTGGCTGTCGTTAAAGCCTTTTTAAGGCTATCTACAGTTGGGTTTTGAGCCAATACAATAGCAGGCAGCAATAGCAGCACTAAAATCAATCGCTTCATAAGGGTATATCAGGTTTATAATTTAAGCCGGGGGCGGGTTAAATTTTTAATAATATATATTAATTACAATAAAATAACCAGTGGCTAAATTTTAATTGGTTGCAATTAAAACGATCAGGAGTACGAACGGATGAGCGTCTGCTTCATTAATCAACCGGTACAAAAATAGTTACTTTGGTGCCCTGCCCCCGTGCCGAGCTGTAACTTATTGTACCCTTAAGGTAAGCAATACGCGTTTGCACGTTTTTTAAACCAATACCATTAAACGCATCTAAATTGCTGCTATCGAAACCAACACCATTATCTTGTATGGATGCTTCGATCCCTGCTGTGGTACGGTTGAGGATAATTTTCAAGTGTGTGGCTTTTGCATGCTTAATAACATTGTTGATGCTCTCCTGTATGATGCGGTAAAGCATAGTTTCTACATTGCTTTCCAGCCGGTTTTTAAAGCCCGACGCTTCCAGAGAGACTTTTAGGCTGTCGGCATCTATCTTTTCTATAAAGCTTTTAAGGTCTGATGCGATGCCCGTACGCAATAACATATTGGGCATCATTTGGTGCGATATGGTACGCACCTCCTTGCAGCTTTCTTCCACCAGCGCCAGCGTATTTTCCGCCAGGAAGCGGTCTTCCTCACGTTCCATCGTGATCCTGTCGAACAGCCCGCCTAAATTCATCTTAACAGCAGAAAAGAGTTGGCCAACGCCATCGTGAAGGTCGCTGGCTATGCGTTTGCGTTCGTTCTCTTCCGCGTCGACAACGGCTTTGGTCAGCACATCCTGTTGTTTCAGCATCTGCTCCTGCATTAATGCTTTTTGTTTTAGTTGATGACGGTTATAAAACAATCCACCCAATATCAGCGATAAAACAAACAGCCCGACTATAATGCCAATAGTTTTATTCCGGCTGGATATAGATAGTTTTTGGATGGTATTTTCTTTGTTGAGGATAGCTATTTTCTGCTCCTTTTTTTCGGTTTCGTATTGGGTTTGTATCAGTGCAAGGTTCTTTTTTGCTTGCAGGCCCGAGTTTGCTTCGCCGGCCTTTACTGCTTTTTGATAATACTGTAGGGCAAGGTCGAAATTGCCTTTGCTTTTGTAATAGTTGGAAATGTCAGTCGCCACGTAATTAACCAGCGCATTGTTTTTTGTCTTTTCGAAGTAAGCCAGCGCTTGCATATAGCTTGGCAATGGGTTCCTTTTTTTTATCTCATAATACTCGCCAATATTAGTAATAGCCTGGTTTACGGTGATAGAATCGTTAGCTTCGGTTGCTACCCGGCGGGCATGATCAAAATATTTATAGGCGTTCTCAAAATCGCCCAGGAAATAATAAATAGCGCCTGTGTTATTGGCATTCCTGCCTTGGTTTAACTTAAGCCCCAATTTTTTATCAAGGGTATCAACCTTTAACGAATAATTTAAAGCAGGTTTTAGCTGCCCCTGTTGAGTGTAGGTAAGCGAGTAATTGGAATATACATAAGCAAGTACCTTTTCCAATTTATTTTTTACAGCAATTTCCTCGGCTCTTTTTAGGTAATCCATAGCATCTTTATTTTTATTTAATGCGCTGTAAACCCGGCTAAGGTTACTTAAAACCATGGCCGTGCCGTAGTTGTCGCCGATTTTTTCAAAAAGTTTTAAAGCATCATAATTCGTGGCAAGCGCTTTCTGGTACTGCCCTTGGTCTGTATAAATGGCCGCAGTTACGTTTATGGCACCGGCCTGTAGCTTGGTGTTTTTTAATGCAACGGCGCGGTTGTAGGCGTAAGTGAGCAGCGTTAATGCGTTGCCTGGGTTTTCCTCTTTGTGATCGAATACACCATCTATCAGCTTTCTTACAGAGGCCGAATCCGAGAAGTTCTTCTTGTTTAATGATAGCGTATCCGTATCAATTTTAACCTGGCCAAAGGTTACTAAAGGCATAAACAAACAGGCTATTGCTGCAAAAAATTTCATCGCGATAAATATTGAGGTTTATAAGATGCGCTAAACATACATTAAAATTTAATAAAATGTATATACTTAATAATAAACAGCTTAGCGTAACAAGTACACAATGAACGGGCATGGAGTACTTGAATATACTACATATGTGGTATTGATGCGCAGCTCTTATTGCTGTTGTTTAGTGTTATTAAAAAACAATAATAAATCACAAACACAAATCCTTAAAACAATGAAAAAATTCTTTACGCTGGTTATTGTAATGCTGGCAGCTGTAACCACCTCAAAACTTTACGCACAAGATGGCGACGTTAAAAAGTTCTCTCTTGGGCTTGGCTTAGAAGCCGCATTGCCGGTTGGCAATTTAGGCAATGCTTATAGTGTTGGCGCAGGCGCAACCTTGCGTGCAACTATTGGTATTGATGAATCAAGCGCTTTTACTATTACCACAGGTGCTATCGCTTTTATCCCTAAAGACCTGGGCGGCGGCTACAAACTAAAAACACAAATAAATATCCCTATTAAAGCGGGCTACAAGTATATGCTGAGCAGCAACTTTTATGCAATTGGCGAAGCTGGTATGACCATTGCGAAGTCGTATGCAAGCAACGGGAATGGTGGTACTATATCGGCCAGCGGTTCTTCATTTACTTATGCACCTGGCGTAGGGCTAAAATTGGGCGCGCTTGACCTTAGCGTTAGGTACGAAGGTTATAGCGGTGCAGGCTTTATTGGTGGCCGCTTAGGATTCGATTTTTAAGCCAATTACAAGCGGTTAGCAATGAATACGTTAGTATTGGGATTGATTAGCATCGGCATTATGTTCATCGGGTTGCGCAAGCCGGAAGGTAGCAGCAACAAAAACTAACAGCCATGTAGCGGTACTATCAACACCCATATGCAGAAATTTATAAGGCTGCCCCCGGCAGAAAGGGGCGGCTTTATAAATTTATTTTTCTATTTTTATAAACCTATTCCCCTTAAACCCATGAGTATACCGGTTGCCATTGTTGATGATAAACGCATATTGCGGCAATCATTAAGCGAGCAGATAGCTTATTATAAAGAGATCAGCGTTGTGTTACAGGCGCCGGATGGCTCGGCTTTTTTAGAAGGGATGAAAGCTTTTAAAGAGAGTGAGCGCCCGCAGGTAGTGCTAATGGATGTTGAAATGCCTATAATGG
>CBFGNE010000421.1:0-4432 GCA_965649995.1 uncultured Mucilaginibacter sp. | reverse complement strand
CGACGACATTTTGGCCTGTATTAAGCAATCGTACGAGCAGGGCGTTACAGACGAGTTTATTAAACCAATAGTAAAAACAGATGAAGACGGGCAACCTGTTGCCGTTATTAAAGATGGCGATGTGGTGATCTGCTTTAATTTCCGTACAGACAGGGGGCGGGAAATTTCACAGGCGCTTACGCAGCGCGAATTCCCGGAGTACGGCATGAGACCACTGGATATCCAGTACATCACCATGACATCTTACGATGAAACGTTTAAAAACGTAAAGGTTGTTTTCCGTAAAGACGACCTAAGCAAAACATTGGGCGAAGTTTTAGAAAATGCCGGCAAAAACCAGATCCGCATAGCGGAGACCGAGAAGTACCCGCACGTAACCTTTTTCTTTAGCGGCGGCCGCGAAAAAGAGTTTATAAACGAGAAACGCCTTTTAGTGCCCTCGCCAAAAGTGGCTACGTACGATTTGCAGCCCGAAATGAGTGCCGAAGGCATCCGCGATGCGATCATCCCGGAGCTGATTGCCGAATGGCCCGATTTTGTTTGCCTTAACTTTGCCAATACCGATATGGTAGGCCATACTGGTGTGTTTAGTGCCGTAGTTAAAGCTGCCGAAACGGCTGATGCCTGTACAAAAGCGGTTGTAGAAACCGGCTTAGCGCATGGCTATTCATTCATCATTATTGCCGACCATGGTAATGCTGATTATATGATAAACGATGATGGATCGCCAAACACCGCACACACCACCAACCTGGTGCCCTGCATTGTTATAGATAGCGATGTAAAGGCCGTAAAAGACGGCAAACTGGGCGATATTGCGCCAACCATTTTAAGCATGATTGGCGTACCTATCCCCGCAGAAATGACCGGTAATGTATTGGTATAAACCATTGCAAAAATATATCCTTTTTACAGGCGGCCTGCTGCTTTTATGCGGCTGGTATGCCTGTAAACCGGAAATAAAGGAAACGGGCGCCACGCTGAAATACTTCGACCTGAAGGAGTTTTTTAAAACAGATTCGGCCCGGCTGGCCAAGCTGAACCCTACCATTACCAAAACGGTAAGCCACAACGGCGAGGCCGAAACCAAAAGATTAAAAGTGATGAATTGGGGGCAGGAATTCGGCTTGTTCACCTCATCAGACATCAACAAACCGGCCTGGAAGGACAGCTACGCCGTGCAAGAAAATGCCGACAGCATTGTTTATAAAGCAAAGTTCCCGGAGCTTAAAACCCGCGAAATTGTTATCCGTAAATACGATGGCAAAGTAACATCTATTTACATCCTCAACAATATCCACAACCTGCTGTACACCGCTACCGAAAAGCTTACTTACGCGCCGGGGCAATATTATTTGTTAGAAAAGCATCAAAAAGTGAAAGTGATGGGGCCGAATAACTACCTTATAAAGGGCGTTTTTAATTAGTGCCTGCCAACGGCTGTAGCCAATTTTTCTTTAGAAACATCCAGCAGCGTGGAGATATCCGACCGACCGGGGTTCTCTGCCAATACCTTTTCCAAATCGGCAACCGAGGCTTTTAACGAGTTGATTCCACGCACCTTATCGTAGCTTTTCTGGTTGGGTATCAGCTTAAACATTCCGTACTCGCGGTAAGCAATGCCGCGCGTCTGATAGCTTTTAGTTTGCTGCGACGGATCGATGGCAATAGCTTTGGTTAAATCGAAAATTGCACCAAGCAAGTGCTTCTCGCGCTCATCGGGCGATAAAAAATTATCCTTGCCTAAATACCCTTTGGCACGTGCCCGGTAATAGTAGGCCGTAGCGTCAACCGGGTTTATAAAAATTGCTTTGGTATACGCGATAATAGATTTGCGGTAGTTTTCGCTATGGTAGTACGAGTAACCAAGCATCCAATAGGCATTGGCGTTGGTAGAATCTATCATGCACGCTTTCTCCAACTGGGCAACGGCGGTTTTGAAATTACCATCCATAAAAGCCTGCTGACCCAATTTTACATAGGCATTTTGTGCCGACGACTCGAGCGTAGTAAGTACCAGTAAGGAAATTATTGCCGACAGCCTCATTAAATTATGTACCCTTCTGTAACAAATTTGTATAATAGTAACTTGCAATAGTATAAATTATTATACTACGCCGCTATTTTTTGTTGGAAAATTTGGGGAGTGAGAATGTATCTTAAAGCCTGCTTTGCGAGCGGGCATTGCGATATTTAAATTGATAAACGTACAATATTGCGCTTTATTATATTTATTAAAAAATATTTTTTCGCAAGTATTAATGCACTATAAAACAACAAGATACGGTAAATTATTGCCTCTTGCCTGAACTAGCTGATGTATTATTTCTTCCCGCGTTTTCTCCAAACGTGCATTTGTGGTGGCTACTGTACAGGTTTTGAACTATTTTCTGGCGGATTTGAGTTCCATCAATGCTACCTGGCGCGGCGTTATAACAGGCAGGCCATGATGCCCTATAATGACCTTATAGTGCAATCCATTTTGCCGTATTGCTTTGAAAAACTCTTTACTTATCCGTATTGGCTTTGTTAAGGTGCTGTCCTCAGGCAGTGACAAAAGATCTCCCTGGAAAATCAACTGCTCTTTGGGCAAATAAACAAAAGACATGCCTTTTGCATGGCTATTGCGAATGGCGAAGAATTTTACCTCGTCGTTTTGTTTACCGATGCTTTTTGTTTGATTGATAAGCACGAATTTTGGCATTGCTATTTCACCTGTTACCGGTGGGTTTTGCCTGATCAAGTCCTTCACCGGCTGCACCGTTTCCGGGGTACAAATTATAGAGATGCCTTTGGCTGCTAATTCGGCTACCCCAGCAATGTGATCTTTATGGAAATGAGACAAATGCACATACTTTACCGGCTTCCCGGGGAGTACTTCCGCAATCTTGTCGAGAACCGTTTTTGCTATATCTGCGGAAACCGGCGCCTCGGTCAGTACCACATATTTTCCCATATCTATAAAAAGTATGTTGCGGTCACCGTCTATTTTTTCTATCAAAAACGTTCGGGGTGATAACCGCTTAACTATCATAGGGCCGGTATACTCTGTTGTTTTTACGTAATTTACCGGTAATTGAAGCTGTAATGAATGGTGCGGCAGGTTAACAGCGAAACTTTGTAAGGTTTCTTTGTAAACAATTTTTCCATTGCTAACTAAGCGGTGATGTTTTGGAAGTTGCAAGCCATCCTGTACTGTATAGTCATTGAAAATTTGGATGTTGCTGGCACCTCCCCGCACAGAAATATATTTTTCCAGCAATAAGCTTTTTTTATTTAACCAATATTCGTTTCCGGCTGAATGAAGGACCATGTAATTTCCTTTAAGCTCGACATTAAGGCCGGCTGAATCGTCAACCGCTTTTAATACATAATAAGGAAGCGTTTCTAACAAGCTACTTTTCTTTTGATCGTACAGGGCCCTGCCGAGGTTTAGCAATGCTTTGCCAGTACGCGAGGTTAAGCCGTCATATACCCAATACACCGAATCTAAACCAAGCCGGTGGGTATCAAAAACGTAGCCGCCGGGATAATGGTTAACCGTATGGTTATCGAAACTTGATGATGAAAAGTCGTAAGTAAGCTCATACATATCGTGTTCAGAAACCACTTGCCGGTAATCATAACCCTGCCATTTATCGGAGTTGGCCCGGTGCGACCGGTAGTGAAAAGTTTGAACATTTTCCCATTTTCCCTGGGCACTGATCGCCATCGCCAGTATTTGCCTTGCGTTTTGAGCTTGTGTTATAACAGGTAGGCCGATGATGAAAAATGACACTAAAAACCTATATTTCATAGCACAAACCTAATCACCGACGGAAGGCTACGGATGTGCGGAATTGCTCAGATTAATGCGGGAGCGGTAAGTTATAGGTGATAAATGATAGTGATTCCTGAATAGCCTGCAAAATGAGCTTGCATCTTCAAAACCGCAGCCCCAGGTTATTTCCTGAATAGTTTTATCGGTTTTGCTCAATAAGGCGGCGGCATGTTCTAACCTTAATTTTGTTAAGTACTGGTGGGGCGTTATTTTATAAACAGCCCGAAACTGCCGAACTAATTGCGGCACCGACATGCACGAAAGCCGGGCTATTGCCTCGAGCCCAAGCTTTTCTTTGTAACAGGATTCGATCACGCTGCGCGCAACAGTAAGCCGTTTATAAATCTCATGCCGTGTTCCCGGCTTTTCGCCTAAAATATTGCCCGAAACCTGTACATGGCCATATTGATGGTAAAAGAGGGCGTGTAATACGCCAATAAGGCCTTCGTCCACGCTATCTGTATTATAGCCAGCGCTATCCAGCGTCAAAAACAACTTGTTAAGCAGCGCCATTAAGTCGCCTTTTAGATGATAAAGGCCCTGGAAGAACTCCGGTACAGCGGTTGATTCAAACGGCCTGTCGAGAAGGATATCAGTGTTCACCGACCAATC
>CBFGNE010000420.1:0-4436 GCA_965649995.1 uncultured Mucilaginibacter sp. | reverse complement strand
ATAACCAACGCTTACCAAATAGGCCGGACCTAAAAAAGAAAGTATTTTACGCCAGCCGGTTTTATTTTCGGTGCCTACCGAGTTGTGCACATTGCCCAACGATTCGTTGTATTGTGTCATATGGCTATCAAGAGATTATTGGCCACCTCGCGGCTTACTTGTAAAACTTTGTTATCCATTTGCAGTACTACGGTGTTATCGTAATTTATTATTTCTTTCACTGTTATTTTTTTTCCGATGGTAAGCCCCTGTTTCTCCAGGTATTGCAAAAACACCGAAGAGTGGTCTCGTACCCCCGAAATAATACCCCCGCAACTAACAGGCAGGGCAGAAATTGGTTTAAGGTCGTTTGTTTTAAAATGGCCGTTGCAATCAGGTATTGGATCGCCGTGTGGGTCGCTTTTTGGGAAACCCATGAATTCATCCAGTCGGTCAATCAGCTCGTTAGAGGAGATATGCTCCATTTCCTCGGCCATATCGTGCACCTCATCCCACTTAAAATTCAGTTTCTCCACCAAAAAATATTCCCAAAGCCGGTGCTTCCGGATGATGTTGATAGCAACTTTTTCGCCGGCCTCGGTAAGGCTTACACCCTGGTAGCGGGTATAATTGATAAGTGTTTTATCCGACAGCTTGCGTAACATATCCGTAACCGACGATGCCTTAGTCTCCAGCGAAGCGGCAATTTGATTTGTGCTCACGCTTTCAGTAACAGTAGCTAACTTATAAATGGCCTTTAAATAATTCTCCTCGGCTAATGTATGCATTTAGTCAAATATAATATTTTTTTTAGACTTGTCTAAAAAAATGAAATTATTCCTGAATTGTTTTGTTAAATGATATTTATATGGAATTATATTTTGTGTGAAGCAGATTATTTTATATTTGCATGTACCATGGCAGCTGAATTAGACAAGATAGACCTTCAAATACTCAAGATTTTACAAGAAAACGGCCGCATAACCAACTTGCAGCTATCAAACGAAATAGGGCTTTCGCCGGCACCCACGCTGGAACGCGTGCGTAAACTGGAAAACGCCGAATACATAAAAAGCTACCACGCGCTGGTGGATGAGGAGAAACTTGGGCTTGGTATAAAAACCTTTATACAGATATCGCTGGATTTTCATCAGAAGAATACCATCCAAACATTTTTGGATGAGATACAAACCATTAAAGAAGTGACAGAGTGCCATCATGTGACCGGGCAGTGCGATTTTCTGCTTAAGGTGTATGTGCGCGACATTAAATCATACGAGCGCCTTATTATGGATAAAATAAGCCGCATCACCGTGGTAAAAACCTTCCAAACCATGATGATCATGAGTACCAGCAAAAAGGAACCGATAGTGCCGCTGGAATATTAGAAATTAGATACAAGAATTCAAGAGCCAGGAATCAAGACTTTTTTTTGATTCCTGGCTCTTTTGTGTTTCGTATCTTAATTGTTTTGCCTTTAAATATCCGCTGTAACAATTATGGTTTTAATGGTCTAAACAGCAATGAAACTCAAAAACCTACCCTGGATCCCATTCGCTTTTTTTGCCATTGCTATCGGCCTGTATCCCTTACTTTATTTTTTGGTCGATATGCGGTCGAACGGTTTGTTGCAGTCAAAACCAAAAGCTATTCTGGATAGTGATATTTGGAACACAGCTTTTTATATTCACATTATTTTTGGCGGGGTGGCCCTTTTAATCGGCTGGACGCAATTTAGCGCCCGTTTACGCCGGCGTTATTTACAAATACACCGCGTAGTGGGTAAAGTATATGTTATAGCTGTAGCGCTGAGTAGTATAGCGGCTTTATACATCGCGTTTTTTGCTACAGGCGGACTGATTTGTGTATTGGGCTTTGGCTCGTTAGCCATTATCTGGCTAATTAGTGACGTAAAAGCATATACCACTATAAGGCAGGGCCATGTTAGTCTGCACCAAAAATGGATGATCTGTAATTATGCACTCACGTTTGCAGCTGTTACCTTGCGTATTTGGTTGCCGTTACTATCAGGCTTTGTGTTTCATGATTTTATCCCTGCCTATCGCATTGTTTCGTGGCTGTGTTGGGTGCCTAATCTTTTAGTCGCCCTTATCATTGTAAATAAAAGGAATGATACACCCAGCCCCCTAATCCCCTGAAGGTGGACCGGAAGTTAGAGAGCATAACGAAGCCCTTTAAGAAAAACTTAAAGGGCTTTATGTATTTCAAAAGTTCCCCCTTCAGGGGCGGAGGGGGTTATATCTGCCAATCAATAGGCTTCTTCCCTTGCTCTGCTAAAAAAATGTTTGTTTTAGAGAATGGCTTTGAGCCGAAGAATCCGCCGTGGCTTACCGCCAGGGGCGAAGGGTGGGTTGATTTAATGATGAGGTGGTTGTTGCTGGGATTAATGAGTGCGCTTTTTGATTGGGCGTAGGCACCCCATAGGATAAACACCAGTCCGGTTTTCTCGTCCGACAGGGTTTTGATGGCGGCATCGGTAAATTTTTCCCAGCCTTTTTTTTGATGCGAACCGGCTGTTGCTGCCCGTACGGTTAGCGTGGCGTTTAATAATAGCACACCTTGTTCCGCCCATTTGGTTAGATCGCCGGTGTGAGGGGTTTTAAAGCCGGGAATATCGGTAGACAGCTCTTTATAGATGTTTTTTAATGATGGTGGTGCCGGGACGCCTTCGCGCACGGAGAAGGATAGCCCGTGCGCCTGGTTAGGGCCATGGTACGGGTCCTGGCCGATGATCACGACTTCCACTTTATCGAAAGGTGTAATATTAAAAGCGTTAAATATTTCTTTATTTTTTGGGTAAATAGTGTGGCCGGCTTCCTTCTCTGCCAGGAGGAAGTTTTTTAAATCCAGCATGTACGGTTTTGTTAGTTCGGCGCCGATGGCTTTGTCCCAGCCGGCTTCTAATTCTCCTGCCATAAATATTAATACAGATGTTTTATTGTAGCTTACAAATAACGATATTCGCACTTTGATTATACTAATACAAATTATGTCGAATATAGTTAGGTTAATTATTGCTTGTGTTACGATGGGTGGCGGCGTTGCCCTGTGTGTTTTTGGCTTTTGGGGCTGGGGGATACCTGTGTTTTTAATTGGTGGCTTGATACTGCTCACCTTCTTTTTTAACGAAAACATGCTGATTGCGCAATATTACCTGCGTAAAGAAAATACTGTGGAGTCGGAAAAATGGCTGCTGAAAATTACGGATTACGAAAAACAACTATACAAAGGCCAGCACGGTTATTACAACCTGCTTATTGGCTTAATAGAATCGCGCAAAGCGCCGTTAAAATCTGAAAAATACTTTAAGAAGGCGCTAAGCCTGGGAATGGGCATGAGCCACAATACAGCACTTGCTAAACTGAGCCTTGCGGGCATATCTATGGCAAAACGCGATAAGCGCAACGCCGAAATTTATTTAAAGGAAGCTGCTAAAGACGATAAGAATAAGCTCCTTGCCGATCAGATAAAAATGATGAAGGGGCAAATGGCTCAAATGGATAAGCAGCAGGTTGTACGCGGCGGCTTCCGTCAGCAGAAATTCTAAAAAGACCTCCCTTATTTTTCGTCGAGCGAACTAAAATAATCAGGCTCCGAAGAGTGGTTTTGGTTAGCAGATATATACCTGTCAACCATTCTGAATTCGTCGGTAGCCGGCTCGGCTACTTCCACCATCTTAAGCAGGCTACGGATAAACGACAGGTTAAAATTACGCCTGTTTAGTTTTATCAAGTATTCGTTTTCGGTAATCTCCAGGATTGAATTAGTCATGGGTATTCTTATTAGTGTGTTTGATATAAAGTTAAACAACTTAGTTAAAACGAAAGTTTGGTTAGTTTTATCTTTCTGTTAAGGAATTGTGAACGATTTGACGAGTTGTTTTTCACAATTGTGGATGGGGACTGTTAATAAAACTATCAGGAATAGAATTAGTTATAAAATTCTATTTAAGCGTAATAAGCCTTAATGCGCACTTTATTATTTAATCACAAACAATAAAATCTTTCGTGGGCGTTGGGCGCGACGTTTTTTGCTTGATAATTTGTTTTGCAAACATCACCCGCGCGGTTTGTTCAAAAAGAGAGATTGATAAAGTATAATAAATAACGAAGGCCCGTAAAGGGCCTTCGTTATTTATTATATCAGTTTATATTATTCAAACCACTTCATCACCTCGTCTTTGGTAGGCATGGGGATATCCAATTTTAGTTTTTTACGCATCCCGCCCAAGTCGTTAAATACCTTATTAGGGTTGCCTGCTTTTAGTTCTTCCACGGTGTTGAAACCCATTTTATTCAGAACGGATACCCAGCCTGCAGGTACACCAATGGCAATAAAATCATCGGCAGTAGCAACTTTTGCCTTTTTCTCCGGGCGCATCTGCGGGAAGAACAATACTTCCTGTATGGTGCTTTGGTTGGTCATCAGCATTACCA
>CBFGNE010000419.1:0-4444 GCA_965649995.1 uncultured Mucilaginibacter sp. | reverse complement strand
CAAAGTACGTCGTTCTTGATATTTACAATATCGGAAGTTTTTGGTATATCTGTCAAGTATTTTTTTAATTTTTTTGTTTTTCTTGTTAACAAGTTGTTAACATCCATTTGGTAGTTATCCACATTATTGGGCTATTGATAATTAACGCATTAGATAGTTGGCTCACACTGAGGCGACAATAACCTTATTAACAGTTATTAAGGAAATCAGATATTTCGAGGAATTTTTCCCTGCTCCTAAAACGCGTAAAAACGAAAAAACTTAAATTTTTTCGGTTAAATGCTTCCAATATCTCTTAGGTATATGGCGCACATGTAGCTTAGTATTCTTGCGCGAAGCGATGTTTACGCTGCCAAAATAGTTCTTCCAAAGGTGCTGGTAAAGGCTTTCCTCTTCGGCAAAGGCCGCAATAACATTACCGGGTTTATTTAAATCGGAGAAATCCAATTCAATAAATTGCGTATCGTGCAGGTCGTAATACAGGCCGTACTTGCGTTTAATATCATATATCATCCACTTTTGGTCGGCGTAGCGGCTTTTAAAGTGGCGTATCAGCAATGGCAGTACATTAACATCGGGTTCAATACAGGCATAAAACGTTCCGTCGGTTAATTGCTGAAAACGTACAAAGGCTTCCATCCTGTGTTTTTCCCGCCGTATCAGGCGCACCAGTTCGGATACACGTATTACATATTTATTGGCATAATCTTCTTCAATATTTATGGGTGAATCGAAGGCATGCCTGATAAAGCCCAGCAGGTAAAAGTCCTCCCCTGCTTTCCCGGCCAAATGTGCAGCGTATAAACGCTGTATCCCCATGGGCGATAGTTTTTGTTTCAGGCCTTTTAGTACCCTTGCGGCGCGGGCCTCATCTGTTACTACCCTTAATACATTATCGAACAAAGCGCTGCTATGCCACTCGCCGGCGTGCAGCTTTACGGCTTGCAACCGGTGCGCATACACCTCAAATACCGCGCTCAAAAGCCCTTCAAACGATCCATCGTATATTAAGGTGGTAACAGCCATGCTTAAAACAGATTTAGTTGGGTTTGCGTATGTTTTAAATATTTGCTTTGCGATGTTGCCAGTATAAACTGCTTAATGTTTTCGCCGGTAAGGTCGCGCCGTTCAAATTCGCTGCTATTGCAAATTGCAAAGTACTTAGCACGGTTAAGGCTTACGCCCATTAGTTTTAGGTTATCCCAGTTCAGTTTACCAAACCTACGTGCGCTTACAATTTTTTGTGCCGATAGCAGCCCTATGCCAGGCACACGCAGTATCGCCTGTAGGCCGGCCTTATTAATATCTACCGGAAAAGCCTGCATATTGCGGATGGCCCAGCCCAGTTTCGGGTCTATATCCAAATCGAGGTGCGGCTTAGCGCTATTTACAATTTCGTTTACCTTAAAGCCATAAAAGCGCATCAGCCAGTCGGCCTGGTAAAGGCGGTTCTCGCGTACCATGGGTACAGCAGTATTTAAAGCCGGCAGCCTGTTGTCTGCCAGCACCGGCACATAACCCGAATAATACACCCGTTTCAGTTTAAAAGCCTTATAAAAATAATCGGCCGAGTGTAATACCTCGCTATCATTCTCGGGCGTAGCGCCTATGATCATTTGGGTGCTTTGCCCTGCCGGCGCAAAATGAGGCGCTTTTTTAAACAGCTTCTTTTCTTCGGTATGCCTGATGATGGCATTTTTTAAATACCCCATCGGTTTTATCATATCCTGCTGGTTTTTATCGGGGGCGAGCAACTTTAGCCCCGCCTCGGTAGGCATCTCCAGGTTTACGCTCAGCCGGTCGGCATATAAACCGGCCTCGTTCATTAGCTCGTCGCTGGCGCCGGGAATAGATTTTAAGTGGATATACCCGTTAAATTTATGTTCGGTACGTAGTTTTTTGGCTACGCGCACCAGCCGCTCCATGGTATAATCGGCATCTTTAAAAATGCCGGAACTAAGAAACAAGCCTTCGATGTAATTGCGGCGGTAAAAGTTAATGGTGAGGTCTACCACTTCCTGCACGGTGAAAGCAGCGCGTTTGATATCATTGTTTTTGCGCGATACACAATACGCGCAATCAAAAATGCAATGATTGGTCAGCAATATTTTTAAGAGCGAAACACAACGCCCATCCTCGGTGTACGAGTGGCAAATACCGTTGCTGGCATTACCCAGCCCCTTATTTTCGTTTTTACGCTTGCTGCCGCTGCTCGCGCACGATACATCATACTTGGCCGCATCTGCCAGTATATTCAACTTCTCCGTTATCCGTTCCTCATTCATGCCAAATCAAAAATACTAATAATATTAGTATTTAACATTGATGGAGCGTAAATATTTAACTCGCTTCAGGAATAGTTTCAAATTAATTTTAAGGCAAGTTTGTTTGCTTCTGTGCTTACTGCGGGTAATTTACAGGTACAATTATTACCTTTATCGGTATAAAAATATTACCTATGAACGCCCCTAACCTGTGCCAGCACCTGCAGGCCATTACCGAAGTAAAGTTGAGCGATGAGCATGTTTGCGAAGAATGCATTAAAACCGGCGATAAATGGTTTCACCTGCGCACCTGCCAAAGCTGCGGCGTGACGCTATGCTGCGATCAATCGGTAAACCAGCACATGACAAAACATTACCATGCTACACAGCACCCGGTAATTGCGTCGGCCCAGCCGGGGGAGCGCTGGCTGTGGTGCTACCCTGATGAGGAGTTTGTGGAGTATTAATCTTTCGGTTTAATATTTACCGGCCTGTAAGGCGGCCCATCGGGGCTGAGGTCTGTTACTATACGTTCGAAAACCGAATCATCCACTATTTCGTTGGCACCTGCCGTTTTTAGCACCTGCCGCACGTGTTTACCTAAAAACTTAAACGGAGGTTTATTAGAATCATAAAGCGTGGACTTAATGTTGGGTGCAATATTATTTTGGTTGGCAATGTACTCCGGCTCAAAAGTTAACCCTGTGTCTTTCGCTTTATCTATCATCCATTTCAAGGCAATATCGCTAAGCCCTGTTTTTGGGTATCCGCCGCCAATATTAGAGTGCACACCGGCAAACCATCGTTGTTCTAAAACCTGCCCGGTTTCTCTGTTCCCTAAGTTGCCGCTTTGTTTCCAAAGGGTGGGGATAAAGCTTTTACGCTGTTCATCGACCGCCAGGGCGTGGTAGGCAAAATCTACGGCGCTGCTGAGGGTGGTATCATGAAACTGGTATTTCTTTTTATTTTGCATCATCATAAACGGGATACCCAATGATCCTACTGTATCCCACACGCCAATAAACTTTACGTGCGCATCCGGCTGGCTGTGCTTCTCCCTAAATTCGGTTGCCACCTTACCGTCCGGTTTTTCTTTGGGGTTGCGGTAAAGGTCGTACGCTTGTCTAATGAGGTTTAGGTCGTTGTTCTTCACCAGCCCTACCTTGCGTATCATGCCGGCAAGGCTACGGGAGGTGTACGCGCCGCGGCTAAACCCAAAAAGGTATATCTCGTCCCCCTGCTCGTAATTCCAGATGATGAATTTGTAGGCATCCAGTATATTTTCATCCAAACCATAACCTGTTGCGCCATCAATAATACGGCGCAATTTGCTGCCGGTAGAGCCCACCCCCTGGTCGTAATATTTTATTTGTTTTATGCCCTCACCATCTTCGTTACAAATAGCCTCAAATATCTTTTGCACGTTGGTGCGGATGTTTACGCCTTCTTCCACGTCGCCGGGTTTGTTCCAGGTGCCATCGCTGCAGGTTACTATCCGTTTTCTAATTTTTCCCATGGTGATGATTATATAAGGTGCTGTTTAATTTTCCCTGAATTTTTTTGGGGCGTCACTCAATTCCGCAAGGTCAAGTTCTAATATCGTTTGCCCGCCGTCGGCCTCTACACCTACGGTAAAAGCCCCGTACACCCAATTAAGCTGAAGCTCGGCAGTATTATTACTTGCCGAGATAACAGGGTCGGGATTGCTGAAAGTATCTTGCAGGTGAAACTTCACCAATCCGGTTAAAGGGACATTGTTGGTGGCAGTAACCATAAGTTTCACCGTAAAGAACCCGCTAACATTTCCTTCTTTAACCATAGCCGACAGTTTACGGCCATTCGCTTCTGCAAAGCCGCCCCATTTACCTTTTTGCGGGTCATCTTTTACATCCGAAGGTGCAGCCTTTTCCTTTTCGGCATCCAATAAACTTTTTATCGCGGGGTTTCCGGTGTTTTCATCGGGCTTAGCGTTGGTTATTTTTTCCTGCAGGTCGTTGCTTTGGGTTTTTAAGTCATTCAGGTCCTTCTTCAATTCTTTCAGGGTTATGCTTACCCCTCCAAAGCTGACGCTCTGTAAATTGGGCAGCAGAATAGCCAGTACGATACCTCCCAGTGCCAAAATAAAATAAGTAACCGCTTGGGTATAGCCATATTTTATACAATCGTTACAAGCCGGGACT
>CBFGNE010000418.1:0-4450 GCA_965649995.1 uncultured Mucilaginibacter sp. | reverse complement strand
AGCGTGTAATCGGTTATAAAATTGAGTGCCGCCGAATGATTGACAGAGAACCCCTTTATTTTATTGAATGCATCCTTGTCTTCCAGTATATCATAAACGTATCTCTCCTGTTTGTGAAGGTTCCCCTCCAGTATTTGGGCGGTTTGCGCTAAATTATTTGCAGGCGAATAGGTATTCTCAACAATTATTGCTGTAATTAATAAGCTGGCGAAGAGTAACGCCAGCAAAGCGCGTATTTTTCCGGCGGTAGTCAAATGTTTTTAAAGCTAATCAAATCCATTGCAAACAAAACTACTGCTTGGGTATTTAGTTTTGGCTTTGTAACCTTTATAATACAGCGGCGGCGGTAGGCACGTTCTTATCCACCTTTTTTACCAGCCCCTGCAACACTTTCCCGGGGCCTACTTCGGTAAACGATGTTGCGCCATCGCGCAGCATTTGTTCAACGGTTTGTGTCCAGCGCACCGGGCCTGTTAACTGAGCTATCAGGTTTCGTTTTATTTCTTCCACATCGGTATACGGCTTGGCATCAATATTTTGATATACCGGGCAAATGGGCGTTTTAAACTCGGTCGCCAAAATAGCATCCTGCAATTCTACCCGTGCAGCTTCCATCAGTGGCGAGTGGAATGCACCCCCTACGTTTAACTTAAGGGCACGTTTTGCACCGGCGGCAAGCATTTTTTCGCAGGCGGCATCAATACCGGCAATAGAGCCGGAAATAACTAATTGCCCCGGGCAGTTATAATTTGCGGGCACTACTACGTCGCTTACCTGGTGGCAAATATCTTCAACGGTAAAATCATCCAAAGCTAAAATAGCCGCCATAGTTCCCGGCTGTATCTCACAAGCCTTTTGCATCGCATTGGCGCGGGCTGCTACCAGGCGCAAGCCATCTTCAAATGATAAGGCACCCGTTGCAACCAAGCTGGAAAATTCGCCCAGCGAATGCCCCGCTACCATTTCCGGCTCAAAACCAGCCATTACTTTGGCCATGATAACTGAATGAAGGAAAATAGCCGGCTGGGTTACGTTGGTTTGTTTCAGGTCGTCTTCGGTGCCTTCAAACATCACATCGGTAATGCGGAAGCCAAGTATTTCATTTGCTTTATCAAACAGTTCTTTTGCCTGTTCGCTTTGCTCGTAAAGGTCTTTGCCCATACCCGGGAATTGGGCGCCCTGCCCTGGGAAAATGTATGCTTTCATTTTGATGGTTTATTGGTTCATTAGTTCAATTGTTCATTAGTGCATGGCTCATTAGTTGGATTTTGGCGGACATTACACCAATGACTAATGAAGCTCGAGCCAATGAACTAACTTAATTTTGAAGAAATTAAGTTTAAAAACTCCGTCCTTGTTTTTTCTTTTAAAAACTCGCCGGTAAATGCCGATGTGGTGGTTACCGAGTTTTGCTTTTGAACACCCCGCATGCTCATGCACAGGTGGCGGCATTCTATCACTACGCCCACGCCAATCGGGCCAAGGGTTTCCTGTATGCAATCGCGGATCTCGTTGGTCAGGCGCTCCTGCACCTGTAGGCGGCGGGCAAATACATCTACTATGCGTGGTATTTTGCTCAGCCCAACAACATAGCCGTTTGGTATATACGCGATATGCGCCTTGCCGAAAAACGGCAACATGTGGTGCTCGCACATGGAGTAAACCTCAATGTCTTTTACAATTACCATCTGGCTGTAGTCTTCCTTAAACATGGCGGAATTTAAAATCGCTTTTGCGTCAAGATCGTAGCCGTGGGTAAGGTACAGCATAGCTTTGGCCATACGCTCGGGCGTTTTTAATAAACCATCGCGTTCGGGGTTTTCGCCTATGTGTTTTAAAACATCCAGGTAATTGTCCGACAGGTGCTTTATCAATTCCGGGTTGTAGCGGTCCACCTTTTGGTAGCCGTTTATACCCGCATCCCTGTCGGGAATGTTGTTTTGGTTATCCATTATTGAGGTTTAGCCGCCAAAGTATTCGGCAGAATTATTTTCGGTTTCGAATAATCGTACCGAGTGTAAAAACACGCCCGGGTAAGCTTCAATAGGCGCTTTTAGCTGATTGAATATTTCGATGGTAAGCAGCTCGGTCGATGCCATCTTGCCCTTCATAAAATCAACATCCAGGTTGAGGTTTTTATGATCGAGCTTGTCAATAACGTACTCATTTATAATTTCCTTAAGCTCTTTAAGGTCTATCAGGTAACCGGTTGCATGGGTAACTTCGCCCTTAACAGTTACGTATAAGTTGTAGTTGTGCCCGTGCCAGTTGGGGTTGGCGCATTTGCCAAACACTTCGGCGTTTTTTTCTGCGCTCCATTCCTCGCGGTACATCCTGTGTGCCGCATTAAAATGTTCTTTGCGCGTAATATGTATCATCATAGTAATTAATGGTGCAAATATACAAAACAAAAATAGCCGAGTTGTTTATCTTAGTGCTCGAAATAAATTTGAAATATGCGGATTTTGTTTGTAGCGGCAACCGGGATGGAAGTTGGCGGGTTTATTTTAGATTTTGGCTTCCGTATTTCCGACTCGGAAAAGAAGAACGTTTTTAAAACCAGCAGCGCCGCAAAAGATGCGACAAACTCGCTACTAATCACAGGCGTAGGAATGGTAGCTACTGCCTTCGCCCTGGGGAAAGAACTGGCTACCAACCAATACGATCTTGCCATAAACCTTGGCGTTGCAGGCAGCTTCGATAGGAATATTCAACTTGGCGAAGTGGTTGAGGTTGTGGATGATAACCTTGCCGAACTGGGTGCAGAAGATGCCGACGCTTTTTTACCTATCAGCCTGATGGGTTTGGGCGAGAGCTCGTTTAGGGCATCAGAAACCATCACCAATATCTTTAAAGGCTCTAAATCGGCCAATAAATATAAAAACCTTAAGCAGGTAAAATCAATAACAGTAAACACCGTGCACGGCGATGAGGAATCGATAGAGCGGGTGATCAAGCGCTTAAACCCTCAACTGGAGAGCATGGAAGGGGCCGCTTTTTTTTATGCCTGCAAACAGGCCGGGATACCGTGCATACAGATCAGGGCAGTGTCAAATTACGTGGAAAAACGCAACCGTGATAACTGGCGTATAGGGCTCGCCGTTAAAAATCTGGATACCTTTGCCATCGATCTGCTAAATACGCTAAGCCCACCAGCCCCCTGAAGGGAGGGGCAAAAGGGTTTAACAGGGAAAACTTAACCATTACCTTCGTTATGAAACTTACACTTGGCTTTTCGCCTTGCCCAAACGATACTTTCATTTTTGATGCGCTTATACATCATAAGATCGACACAGAGGGGTTGGATTTTGAAGTATTTTACGATGATGTAGAAACGCTTAACCAAAAAGCCTTCCGCGGCGAGCTGGATATTACAAAGTTGAGTTACCATGCCTTTGCCTACGCGGCGGATAAGTATATTCTGCTGGATGCCGGCAGTGCGCTTGGTTTTGGGGTAGGGCCGCTTTTGATCTCGAAATTCGGATTTTCTATTTCGGATTTGGAAAATAATCCCTCGCTAAAAATCGGGATACCGGGAAAATACACTACTGCAAACTTCCTGCTTAGCCTTGCTTTTCCACAGGCAACTAATAAACAAGAGCTTGTTTTCTCGGATATTGAGAATGCCGTGCTTGATGGACGGGTTGATATCGGGCTTATCATCCACGAGAACCGCTTTACCTACCAGGACAAAGGGCTGCAAAAAATTATCGACCTTGGCGGCTACTGGGAGCAACGCACCGGCTGCGCCATCCCCTTGGGCGGAATTGTTGCCAACCGTAATTTGCCATTGGATGTTCAGCATAAAATAAACCGGGTGCTGCAACGCTCGGTAGAGTTTGCTTTCGCTAGTCCAAAATCGGGACTGGAGTACATCCGCTCGCATGCGCAGGAAATGAGCGAAGAGGTAATGTACAAGCACATTGATCTGTACGTAAATAAGTTCTCGGTCGATTTGGGTATAGAAGGCAAAAAAGCGATTAAGCTTTTGTTTGATACTGCACTGGAGAAAGGCATTATCCCATCCATTAGCGAGAATTTGTTTTTAAACCCGTAGGCTATCCTTCGCCCGGCAACAGAGCCTTCAAACTTTCCAGCGTATCCGCTTCCTCCTTCGGCTTGTCATGCCGCCAGCGCAATATGCGGGGGAAACGCAATGCAATGCCTGATTTATGGCGGGTTGATTTATTTATCCCTTCAAAACCTATCTCAAAAACCAATTCGGGTTTTACCGTACGCACCGGGCCGAATTTTTCCAGCGTGTTGCGTTTTACAAAATAATCTACCTTGTTTATTTCCTGGTCGGTAAGCCCGCTGTAGGCTTTGGCGAAGGTAACCAATTTATCGCCGTCCCAAACGGCAAAGGTATAATCGGTGTACAGGTCGGCGCGGCGGCCATGCCCTTTTTGGGCGTATATCATCACGGCATCAACCGATAGCGGGTCAATCT
>CBFGNE010000417.1:0-4465 GCA_965649995.1 uncultured Mucilaginibacter sp. | reverse complement strand
AAAGTATTTGATGAACAAGGTGCACCGCTTGTTGGCGTTAGTGTGAGCGAAAAAGGCACCAGCAACGGCGTGATGACCGATGTTAACGGTATTTACAAATTACAGGTGTCTGGCGATAATGCTGTGGTGGTATTCAGCTATGTAGGCTACAATATCAAAACCGAGCCTCTTAACGGCCGCACCACGGTTAATGTTACGCTCGAGCCAAAGGCAAACGCTATCAGCGAGATAGTAGTAACTGCATTAGGCATCAAGCGCGAATCGAAAAAATTAGGGTACGCCGCAGAAAATGTACGCGTAGGCGAAATTACAACCAACCGGTCTACAAACTTTGTTAATTCTCTTGAGGGAAAGGTTGCTGGCCTTGACATCTCTCCACCTGCAAGCGGTCCCGGTGGTAGCACTAAAATAAGGCTTCGTGGGCAGTCGGCTTTCCAGGGCGATAATGCGCCTTTAATTGTATTAAACGGCCTTCCTTTGTCGCAAAGCCCGTCAAGTACCAATGGGTACACCCAATCGGTAGATCTTGGCGATAATATGCAGCAAATAAACCCGGATGATATTGAGTCGATGACGGTTCTTAAAGGAGCTACCGCAGCAGCATTGTACGGCTCGCGGGCAAGCAACGGCGCGATAATTATTACTACGAAAAGTGGCAATAAAAACACAGGTATCGGTGTTGAGTTTACCTCCAACTTCACACAGAACCAGGCGCTTGATTTCACCGACTTTCAGTACGAGTACGGGCAGGGCGAAAATAACGTCCGTCCTATGACACAAGGACAGGCGCAAAGCTCTGGCGCATGGAGTTTTGGAGAAAAATTTGATAATGCACCTACCTATCAGTTTGATGGCGTACAACGGCCATATGCGCCGGAAAAAAACCGGATAAGCAAATTCTTTCGGCTTGCTAATGCATGGACTAATACCATTGCATTCTCGGGCGGTAATGACAAAGGTAGTTTCAGATTCTCCTATTCTAACCAGGATGCGCAAGGCATAGTGCCTAATAACGACTATCATAAGAAAATCTTCAACCTTGGTTTGAATCATAATTTTACTTCAAAACTCTCTGCGCAGATATATATGAATTACGATCACGAGAATAACAAGAACCCGCCGGTAATTGGAATTCAGGGGACATCCGTTACAAACTATATTTATCGCTATTCTAATTCGGTGAGTTTGGATGTATTAAAAGCCGCTGCGGTTGATGCCAACGGCAACGAAACACCCACATCCCGTTTTACTACCCTTACCAACCCGTATTGGATCATGAACAAGCAATTTACCAGGCAAACCAGAGACCACCTTTTGGGTACTGCAAGCCTGCGCTATCAGTTTTTTGATTGGCTTTACCTGCAGGGTCGCGTGAATATGGAATACAGCACTTCGTTTTACGAACAAAATACGCCAACCGGTACTTTAGCAAATGCAGCAGCACCAGCCGGCCTATATAATGGTAGTTATAACTCAAATGATAATAGTTACCGTGCACTAAATGCCGACTTCTTATTAGGCGGCGGTCACAAATGGGGCGACTTTTCTTTTGATGCCACAGTAGGCGGAAATACCTTCCCTTCGTCATCTCAAGGGTACAATGTTACGGCAACAAACTTTTATGTAAGGGATTTTTATACCCTTGGTAATGGTGCAACTAACACATCGGCTTTTGGAGTTTCAAAATCAACGGTAAACTCACTTTACGGAACTGCTGAGTTTGGTTATAAATCTTATTTGTTTGTAAACGTAACTGGGCGTAATGACTGGTTTTCGGTGTTAAGCCCGGAACATAATCATTACTTTTATCCTTCGGTAAGTGGCAGTTTTGTGTTTTCAGAAATGTTTAAGAGCCTTCCATCATGGCTTACATTTGGAAAGATAAGAGCTACTTATGCTAATGTGGGTAGTGCCAATGGCATTGGCCCTTACAGCAATTCGCTTACATATGCACTTTCCCAAAACGCATTTAACGGCGTACCGCTTGGGAGTATCAATAATACTACCACTCCAAATCAGGATATTAAGCCGTATAGCGTAAAAGAGAAAGAAATTGGCCTGGAATTGCGTATGTTCAACAGCCGAGTGAATTTGGATGTGGCCGCTTATGATAAACAGACAACAAACCAGATCCTAAGTGTTGCAATTTCTAATTCATCTGGCTACACCGGGACCATAGTAAACCTTGGCAAATTACAAAACCGCGGTATGGAGTTCCTGCTTGAAGTAGTACCTGTTAAAAAACAGGACTTTACCTGGCGCTCAGCGTTCAATACCGCCATAAATACCTCTAAAGTATTAGCGCTGGCAAACGGCCAAAATCAATTGACATTGGGTACTGGAGAGTTTTTTGGTTCTATTGTTGACCAGGTTGGCCTTCCGTTAAACCAAATACAGGGCTCAACTTACCGCAGAGATGCTAACGGCAAGATCATCGTATCTGGTGGTAAGCCAATTGCAAGCACCTCTCAAAAACTCTTCGGGAGTGCACTGCCTAAATATACGGGTGGTTGGGTAAATACATTTACTTATAAGAAGTTTACACTAATGGCCCACATAGATTATAAAGCCGGAGGGAAAATATTATCCAGTTCGAACCTGAACTTCCTGAGGGAAGGTTTAACAAAAGAATCGTTGGTTGGCCGGGAAGGAGGGGTTAAGTTTGATGCGGTGAACGCTGATGGCACGCCTAACACTACAGCCGTTAACGCTGAGGACTTTTATGCCAATTACCGTGGGCAAAATATTCTGGACCCTTTTATTTATAAATCTGATTTTATTAAATTGAGAAACGTTTCGTTAAGTTATGATTTTTCTAAGATGGTGAAAACCAAATTTATAAAGGGGCTTGTAGTTTCTGCAGTATGCCACAACGTGCTTATTATCAAAAAGTATATAGCCAATCTCGATCCGGAAGCGATATCATCAAGCGGAGATATTCTAACCGGCTACGAGCAAGGTTCGGTGCCGACAACAAGGACTTATGGATTCAATCTTAACGTCAAATTTTAAAAGAATTCAATCATGAAAAATTATATAAAGATCATATTATCCGCGGCCTGCCTATGTTCAGTAGTAAGTTGCGATAAAGGGTTTAAAGAGTTAAATGTTAACCCAAACAATACAACCAGCCTTGACCCGATGTTTTTGTTTTCTAACGCGGAGGTTTTAACCCACTCGTCGTTGATGGAAACAGACGCAACAGTTGTACAGCAGTTTATTGAGCCTTTTGGCGGAGTTACCTCTGCATTCAACTTTAATGTTTTAAACCAAACTTATACGGTAATACGTTGGAATAATACTTATCCAAACAGCGTAAAACTACTTGAGCAGGTTTTGTCTGTTACAAAAGGTGATGCCTCCAAATCGAATTTAAACAACGTAGCGAGGATATGGCGCGCATACAATTATATGATGCTGGTTGATACTTATGGCGATGTGCCATACAGCCAGGCCGGGCAAGCTTACCTCAGTACTGTTTTTTTGCCTAAGTACGATAAGCAACAGGATATCTATGCTGACCTTGTGAACGAAATTACAACGGCAACCGCAGCATTAGACCCTGCTAAGGACGTTGTAAAAGGGGACGTTTTTTATGGCGGAAACATTCCGCAGTGGAAACGCCTTGGTTATTCTTTATTGCTGCGTATCGGGATGCGCTACTCCAAAACCGATGCTGCTAAAGCAAAGACAATTACCCAGGCAGCATTTGCCGGTGGCGTAATGCAATCTAATGCTGATAACTGTTATCTTAAGTATAACAATACTTATCCTAATCCCGTTACACAGCAAATTCAGCAATTAACCAATACCTATTACCTGGCTGAACCATTTGTTACGCAGCTAAAATCAACAGGCGACCCAAGGTTAAAGTATATCTCGGCGATATACGCCGACCCTGGAAAAGCTTTATCGCTTTCCCCTGATACGGCGTCTGCCAACCAATTCGGGCTGCCTATTGGGTACGACGCAGGTACATTGCCATCTGCACCCGGTTTTCGGGGCGCAAGTGGTTCCGGTTTCAAATATTCACAGGTAAACTATAGCGTATTTGGTAAAATAACCGCACCGCTGTTTTTTGTAACATATGCACAAACTCAGTTGTTATTGGCCGAGGCAACATTCAAAGGTTACATTTCTGGCACTACAAGCACTTTTTATAACAACGGTGTTAAAGCTGCCATGGATCAATTTGTTGCTTACGATGCTGCTGCGGTGATACCAGGCAGTACCGAAGATGCATTCCTAAATAATCCGCTGAATGCATATTCTGATGCGAACGCATTGCGGCTCATCAATACGCAGTATTGGGTAACCTCATTCGGGAACGGTGCAGAATCATGGGCCAATTTTAGGAGAAGCGGCTTCCCCGCGTTGGCGCCTAACACTTATCCCGGTAAGCAAATAAAAGGAGCCTTTGTACGCAGGTACACTTACCCTCAAGCAGAGTCGGCCATCAATGCTG